>CADEEX010000287.1 GCA_902826465.1 uncultured Acidobacteriota bacterium | reverse complement strand
GTGTGCGAACTGATCCGGGGCGCCGGGACGCCGCCCCCAGTCGTCATCAATGAAGCGCTCGAACTGGCCCGCACCTTCAGCACGGAAGAGGCGGTGAAGTTCATCAACGGCATGCTGGACGCGATCCGGAAGAAGCTCTAGTTTCTATGTCCTCACAAGACGAACAGATTCAACAACGCAAGGCCAACCTTGACGCGTTGCAGGCGCTCGGGGTCGCGACTTATCCGAACAGGTTCGACCGGCGCGACACGGTCTCGGCGCTCGTCGATGCGCATTCGGCCAAGTCGCACGACGAGCTCGAAGCCGAGCGGCATGAGAGCAGCACGAGCGGACGCATTCTGGCAATGCGCTCGTTCGGGAAGGCCAACTTCCTGGCCATCTCTGACGGCCGGTCAAGAATTCAGGTGTACATCCGTCAGGATTCGTTGCCGGCACTCGACTTCGACGTCTTCAAAACGCTCGACTTTGGCGACTGGGTTGGCGTCGAGGGACGCCTGTTTCGCACCAAGACGAACGAGCTGACGATCTGGGCCAGCCGTCTGCACTTCCTCGCCAAGTGTCTGCTGCCGTTGCCCGAGAAGTTTCACGGTCTGACCGACGTCGAGATTCGCTATCGCCAGCGCTATCTGGACCTGGCGGTGAATCCTGAGTCGCGCCGCGTGTTCGAGACGCGCAGCAAGGTGGTGTCTGCGATCCGCGAGTTCATGACGGCGAGGCAGTATCTGGAAGTCGAGACGCCGATGATGCAGCCGATCGCTGGCGGCGCGCTGGCGCGGCCCTTCACGACGCATCACAACACGCTCGATATGGATTTGTATCTCCGTATCGCCCCGGAGCTGTACTTGAAGCGCTTGACCGTCGGCGGTCTTGAGCGCGTCTTCGAGATCAACCGGAACTTCCGGAACGAAGGGATTTCGACCCAGCACAATCCCGAGTTCACCATGATGGAGTTCTATCAGGCCTACTCCGACTATCAGGACCTGATGATCTTCACCGAGGAACTGTTCTCGCACGTCGCGCACAAGGCGACCGGTGGCACCGAGGTGATTTACGGCGAGCAGCAGATTTCGTTCGCCGCACCGTTTGCCCGTCTGTCGTTACGCGAAGGCGCCCGTGAGGCCGCGTCGCGTGCGCTGGGCCGCGAGGTGCATCTCGACGAGTTGAAGGTAGGCGACTCGGCGGCCGCGATCGCGACGGCGCTTGGCGTCGAGGTGCTGCCGGGCCACGGCGCTGGCAAGATCGCCGCCTCGATCTTCGAGGCCAGGTGCGAGCACCGTCTGATTCAGCCAACGTTCGTCTACGACTTTCCCACCGAGATTTCGCCGCTGTCCAAGCAGCGCGCCGACGATCCCGATACGGTCGAACGCTTCGAGCTGTACGTGGCCGGTTTTGAAGTCGCCAATGCCTTCAGCGAACTGAACGACCCGGTGGAGCAGCGTCGCCGATTCGAGGACCAGCTGAAGGATCGCGCCAGTGGCGACCTCGAGGCGCACCAGATGGACGAGGACTATATCCGGGCGCTCGAGTACGGATTGCCGCCGACCGCCGGCGAGGGCGTCGGCATCGATCGTCTCGTGATGGTGCTGACCAACAGTCCGTCGATTCGCGATGTCATCCTGTTCCCGCTCATGCGCAAGCGCGACTGAGCCATGCCCTTCGAGTTCCACATCGCGCTGAGATATCTGATCGCCAAGCGCAAGCAGGCGTTCGTCTCGGTGATTTCACTGCTGTCGACGCTCGGGGTCATGGTCGGTGTGATGGCGCTGGTCATCGCCCTGGCCTTGATGACGGGGATGCAGGGCGAACTCACCGACCGGCTGGTGGGTTCGAACCCACACATCTTCGTGTTCAAGCCGATGGGCCTGCACGACGCCGAGGCGGAAACGCAGAAGCTGAGGGCGATTCCGCACGTCATCGGCGCCGCGCCGACGGTGCTCGGGAAGGCGCTGGTGAGTGTCTCAGGCCTGCAGGAGTTCATCAATCTCAAGGGGATCGATCCGGTACTCGAGGCTTCTGTAACCGACGTGCGTGGCGCGATGCGCAGCGGCTCGCTCGACGAACTGATTGCGGCGTCGCCAGACGATGCGGATGGCATCCTGCTCGGCGTCAATCTCGCCACCAGACTGGGCGTCACCCGCGGCGACACCATCACCATCCTGACTCCGCAAGGCACGCTGACGCCCATGGGCATGTTTCCCCGGGCCCGCAAGCTCCGCGTCGCCGGTACGTTTGAACTCGGCCTGTACGAGATCGACGCCGAGACCGGGCTTCTGGCGCTCGACGTCGCGAAGCGGCTGCTCGACAAGGACGATGTCGACGCGATTCAACTGCGCGTCGACGACCTCTACCTGGCGCCGGCGATCGCCGCCAGCATCGAGCAACAATTTGGCGCCGAGTATGCCGCGCAGGATTGGGCTGACCTCAACAAGTCGCTCTTCTCTGCGCTCAAAACCGAGCGGATCGTCATCTCGCTTGCCATCGGGCTGATCGTCCTGGTCGCGGCCCTCAGTATCGTCGTGTCGCTGATCATGCTGGTGATGGAGAAGCAGCGCGATATCGCGATTCTCAAGACCATGGGGACCAGCGTGTCGAGTGTGATGACGATCTTCATGCTGCAGGGCGTCATCATCGGCGTCGCGGGCACGACCGTGGGCGCCGTGCTCGGCGCGGTTATCTCGAAGGTGCTCGATCGCTATCAGCTGGTGAAGGTGGCCGTTGACGTCTACCAGGTGTCGCACATTCCGTTTCGCGTCGTGCCGTTGAACGTCGCGTTCATCGTCGTCGGTGCGATTGCGATCTGCTTTGTCGCCACGGTCTACCCGTCGCGCCAGGCGGCGAAGCTCGACCCCGTTCAGGCCCTGCGGCACGAATAGCAGGCGCGGCATCGTTTCATGGCATTCATCGACGTCCGCGGCATCTGCAAGAGCTACACGCATGGCGGTCGTACGCTCGAGATTCTGCGTGATCTCGACCTGTCGCTCGGCGCCGGCGAAATGGTCGCGATTGTCGGCGCGTCCGGTGTGGGGAAGAGCACCCTGCTGCACGTGCTCGGTGGCCTCGACCGGCCAGACGCGGGCAGCATTTCCATCGGTGACATCCAGCTGGGGGCCCTCAGCGATGCCGAGGTCGTGAGCTTTCGCAACCGCAGCGTCGGTTTTGTCTTTCAGTTTCACCACCTGCTGCCTGAATTCAGCGCCGTGGAGAACGTCGAGATGCCGCTGCGCATTGCCCGGATGCCGCTGGCCGAGGCACGGCCACGGGCGGAGGAACTGCTGCGGCGGGTCGGACTCGGCGAACGCACCACGCATCGACCCGGGATGCTGTCGGGCGGAGAGCAACAGCGGGTGGCCGTCGCACGCGCCCTCGTCATGAAGCCGGCGCTGCTGCTGGCGGATGAGCCGACCGGAGACCTCGACGAGAAGACGGCCGATTCGCTGCATCGGCTGCTCCGCGAGGTTCATGCCGACATCGGGTTGACGTCCATCATCGCGACCCACAACCCGCAGTTGGCCGCCGCGTGCGACCGGGTCCTGAGGCTCGAGTCGGGACGATTGACGCCTGCCTGACGCCCGCGGGCGCCACGGCCGTTGACGATGCATCCGGATGCGCACTCGTCGCGTCTAAGCGTGTTCTTGGAACTCCAGTAATGACAAGTACTTGTGGGGAAGATTCAGGCACCTGCCCGTCAGGGATGCCGTATACTGAAGGTGTCGCGCCACTGACTACAACCAGCTCGGTTTCTACTTAGGCAGGCCGGATGTTCGAACGGTATACCGAAAGAGCGAGGCGAGTGCTCTTCTTCGCCCGCTACGAGGCGAGTCAGCTCGGGAGCATCTCCATCGAGACCGAGCACTTGCTGCTCGGACTCATCCGCGAAGGCAAGGGGCTCACCAGCCGCATCTTCGCGCGCTCGCACCTGTCACTCGAAAATATCCGCAAGGAAATCGAAGAACGCACCGTCTTCCGGGAAAAGGTGTCGACCTCGGTCGAGATCCCGTTCAGCGCAGAAACCAAGCGCGTGCTGCAGTTTGCCGCCGAGGAGGCCGATCGTCTGCTGCACAACTACATCGGCACCGAGCATCTGCTGCTTGGTATCCTTCGCGAGGAGCGCTCCGTCGCCGCCTCCATCCTCATGGAAAAGGGGATGCGCCTCAGCGCCGTGCGCGAAGACATCGTCCAGCTCCTCAACGAGAAGACGACGCTGACCCGTGTGAAGGAAACGCCGCTGCTGGCAGAATTCAGCCGCGACCTCACCGAGTCGGCGATGAAGAATCAGCTCGATCCGCTCGTGGGGCGTCATCACGAGATCGAGCGCGTGCAGCAGGTCCTCTGTCGCCGTACCAAGAACAACGCGGTACTCATCGGCGAGCCCGGCGTTGGCAAGACGGCGATCGTGGAAGGGCTGGCGCAGAAGATCGTCGTCGGCGACGTGCCGCACTTCCTCGCCGACAAACGGATCCTGGCGCTCGACATTTCGCTGATTGTCGCCGGCACCAAGTACCGCGGTCAGTTTGAAGAACGCCTCAAGGCGATCATGAAGGAACTGACCGACAACCCGAACATCATCGTGTTCATCGATGAACTGCATACGCTTGTGGGTGCCGGTTCTGCCGAAGGGTCGCTCGATGCGGCCAACATCCTCAAGCCGGCATTGAGCCGCGGCGAAATCCGCTGCATCGGTGCGACCACCCCGGCGGAATATCGCAAGTACATCGAGAAAGACCGCTCGCTCGAGCGGCGCTTCCAGGCGATCAAGGTCGATCCCCCGGGAGAGCGCGAGACGATCGAGATCCTGCTCGGGGTAAAGGATCGCTACGAGAGCTTTCACCACGTTGAATACACGCGGGAAGCGATCGAAGCTGCGGTCTACCAGTCGAATCGCTACATCACCGACCGCTTCCTGCCCGACAAGGCCATCGACCTGGTCGATGAAGCCGGCGCGCGCGCGAAGCTGCGCGACGCGGGCTACAGCGACGACTTCGGTGAAATTAACAAGAGCATCCGCGTGTCGGTCGAGCAGATCGAGTCGGCGGTGTCGCAGAAGGATTTCGAGAAGGCGCAGTTCTATCGCGATCAGGAGGTCGCCGCGCGCGAGAACCTGCAGCAGCTGGTCAAGGAGAAGTTCGACGTCAAGTCGAGCACGCACAAGATCATCGTCGGCAAGCAGGAGATTGACGAGGTCGTCGCCAAGTGGACGGGCGTGCCGATGTCGTCGATCAATCAGGACGAGAGCGACAAGCTGCTGCGCATGGAAGCAGAGCTGCACCGCCGCGTGGTGAGCCAGGAGAAGGCGATTTCGGCCCTCTCACGTGCGATTCGACGCTCACGCGCCGGATTGAAGAACCCGAACCGCCCGGTGGGCAGCTTCGTGTTCCTGGGCCCGACCGGCGTTGGCAAGACCGAGTTGGCACGCGCGCTGGCCAATTTCCTGTTCGGCAGCGATCACGCGCTCATCCGCTTCGACATGTCTGAGTACATGGAGAAGCACTCGGTCTCGAAGCTCATTGGATCGCCGCCCGGATATGTCGGGCATGAAGAGGGTGGGCAGCTCACCGAAAAGGTGAAGCGCAATCCCTACTCGGTGGTGCTGCTCGACGAAGTGGAAAAGGCGCATCCCGACATCTTCAACATCCTGCTGCAGGTGTTCGAAGACGGCCACCTGACCGACGGTCTGGGGAATCGTGTGAACTTCAAGAACACGATCATCATCATGACGTCGAATATCGGGGCGCGCTTCATTCAGAAGAAGAGTTCGCTCGGCTTCCAGTCTTCCGATGCCGGCACCATCGACAAGAGCGTGCACGACATGGTGCTTGGCGAGGTGAAGCGTACCTTCAATCCTGAGTTCATCAACCGCATCGACGAGATCATCGTCTTCGAGGCGTTGACCGACGACGACCTGCGGCGGATCATGTCGTTGCTCGTGACGCAGTTGAACGAGAACCTGGTCGACCGCAAGCTGACGATTTCGCTGACCCAGGAGGTCATCGACTGGGGCAGAGGAATGACGTGCAGGGACCAGTAGTAA
>CADEEX010000286.1 GCA_902826465.1 uncultured Acidobacteriota bacterium | reverse complement strand
AATCGATTCGACACCGTCGCAGAATCGCGCTGCTTTGCCGCCGTCGTGACGTCTTGTCGTCGCGACCGGTTCGGCATGGCAATCAGCGGTTCAGGGAGGGTGCACATGGGTCGAACGTTCGTTTCCCGGGTTTGCCTCGTACTAGCGGTGCTGTGGCTGACCGCGGGCGCTGCCTTCGCGCAGAGCGCGATCAGCGGATCGGTAAAGGATCCCAGCGGCGGTGTGATTCCGGGCGTCTCAGTCGAGGTCGCCAGTCCGGTGCTCATCGAGAAGGTGCGCACGGCCGTCACTGACGAACAGGGGCGATACACCATCGTCGACCTGCGTCCTGGCGTCTACTCGGTGACGTTCACGTTGCCCGGGTTCAGCACCTATAAGCAGGACGCCCTTGAGCTTCCGGCGAACTTTACGGCGACGATTAACGCCGAGATGCGGGTGGGCTCACTCGAGGAATCGGTGACCGTGACCGGCGCGTCGCCGCTCGTCGACGTGCAGAATACGCAGAAGAGCGTGGTCGTGAACCGCGAGCTGATGGACGCGGTGCCGACGGCGCGCAACTACAGCGGCATGGCCGCGCTGATCCAGGGCGTCAGGATGAGCAACACCGACGTCGGCGGCAACCAGCAAATGGAACAGATTTACATGACGGTCAACGGCTCCCGCCAGACCGATACCACGCTGCAGGTCGACGGCATGAACCTGAACAGCCTGATGAGCGACGGGCAGGTGCAGGCCTACTTCAGCGACGCCGCCATGGCCGAAACCACCTATCAGACGAGCGGCATCACCGCCGACGTGTCGACCGGCGGCGTGCGCATCAACCTGATTCCGAAGGACGGCGGCAACATCTTCAGCGGCCAGGCGTTTTTTGGCGGGACCGACGGTAGCTGGCAGTCGAATAACGTGACCGATGAACTGCGTGCTCGGGGGCTTCGGACCGGATCACGCGTGGCGAAGATCACCGACATCAACGGTGGGCTCGGCGGTCCGCTCCTGCAGGACAAGCTGTGGTTCTTCACCAGCTGGCGGCGGATCGCCACCGACTCGGTCATTCCTGGCAGCTTCTTCAAGAGCACAGGCGAGGTCGGCACCGGCGTTGAGGACCAGTGGGTGCAGAACCAGATGGTGCGCCTCACGTGGCAGGTCAACCAGAAGAACAAGTTCAGCATCTATCACGACCGCTACCCGAAGTTCAAAGGGCACGAAGCGGTTGCCGGGGCCATCTCTGAATGGGACACGACACCCGGCCGTCGCAACCCGGAGAACGCGCGCTACTACACGGGGCAGGCCAAGTGGACGTCGACGATCACGAACCGGTTGCTTGCCGAAGCGGGCTACTCCATCAACTCCGAGTACTACACGGCCCGTTATCAGCCTGGTGTGCAGCAGGAGCGCGGCTCAACCGCCTGGTTCAATACGATCGGCAAGAGCGATATCGTGTCGCTGCAGGCATATGACGGCCGCATTTCGCCCGCCTCGGGCGTCGATCCGGTGGCCAGCACCGTCACCGGTCAGGTGTCGTACGTGACCGGCAGCCACGCCCTGAAGACCGGCTTCAACTGGACCTTCGGCGACTACCAGGTCGAGTACGACATCAATGGCGATCTGGTGCAGCTCTATCGCAACGGTGTGCCCGACTCGGTACGCGTCTACAACACGCCGGTGCGCTCGAACGAGTACCTGAGTGGCAATCTCGGGATGTTCGTGCAGGACGCATGGACGATGCGGCGGATGACGATCAACATGGGTCTGCGCATGGAGAAGTTCTCGGCGCGGATCAACAACCAGACGGCGGGCGCTGGCCGCTTCGCTCCCGAGCGGACCTTTGCCGAAGTGAAGGGCCTGCCCGACTGGTTTGATCTCGCGCCCAGGCTCGGCGTGTCCTACGACCTCTTCGGCAACGCACGCACCGCGGTCAAGGCCACCTTCGGCAAGTACATGGCGGGCCAGACCACCGGCTTCCCGGCTCGCTACAACCCGCTGCAGCTGGCGAACGACACGCGGACCTGGCGCGACACCAACGGCGACAACATTGCGCAGGAGATCGAAATCGGTCCGAGCAACAATGCCGCGTTCGGTCTGCCGGTGCAGACGCTCAGGCCCGATGCTGATTTCAAGCGCGAGTACGACCTCGAGTACACCGCGTCGATTCAGCACCAGGTGGGTCAGGGGCTGTCGTTCACTGGTGGCTTCTATCGTCGGGGCACGTACAACCAGCGCCGCACGCAGAACAACGGCTGGGCGCCGTCCGACTACACGATCGTCCAGGTGGTGAGCCCGCTCGACGGGTCGATCCTTCCGGTCTACAACCTCAATCCGGCGAAGCGTGCGAACGTCGACCGCACCGACTTCAACTCGGAGGACTCAGAACTGCGCCGCCGCACCTACAACGGCGTGCAGGTCGGGTTCAACGCCAGGCTGGGGGGCGCGCAGTTCTTCGGCGGCTGGACGGTCGATCGCATCATTGACGTGCGTTGCGATGCGATCGAGAGCAACCAGGCACGATACGCCGGCACGGCAGCCATCGCCGCCAACAACGCGCCACAGCCCGACTTCCTGTGGTGCAACCAGGGCGAACTCGGGATGCCCTGGCTCCACGAGCTGAAGGTGGCCGGGTCGTACAGGGTGCCGGTGATCGACATCCAGGCGAACGTGGCGTTCCAGAGCTACAACGGTCAGCCGTTGTTCACGCGGTGGAACCTCTCACCCACGACTCGCTATGCCGCCAACTGCCTCGCGCCCTGCCGGCCCGGCGAACTGGTCGTGCCGAACATGACGCTCGCCAGCTACGTGCTCGATCTGGTGGCGCCGGGACAGCAGTACTACCAGCGCCAGAGTCAGTTCGACATCGGCTTCCGCAAGCTGTTCCGCTTCGGGCGGAAACAGATTTCCGCGCAGGCCGACATCTTCAACATCGTCAACTCGTCGTATGTGAAGAATCAGAACATCACCTGGGGCTCGTCGCTCGGGCAGCCGCTCGACATTCTCCAGCCGCGCACCTTGCGGCTGGCCGCGCAATTCCGCTTCTGACCTGCCTCACGCGTGGAGTCCGGCTTTAGCCGGACTCGTCGTCTGAGTACGTAGTGTCCGCCTGAAGGCGGACACTACGTACTGCTCCCCTTGGAACTGGCCCGCGCCACGACATCGTGGACGAAGCGCAATTTGTCCACCACCGGCACCGAGAGGACGAACGGATAGCCGTCCGCCAGTCCCAGCCCGCGATTCAGGTTGTTCAGCACGTAGGTCAGCGGGAACCAGCGATCGATCAACTGGTCGAACGGCGCCTCGCCGGAGGTGACGACTCCCGGCGGCAACGATTTCAGCGCCGGTTCGTCGCGTCGCCGCGGTTTCAGTGCCAGTCCGTTCTCTGCGGCGGTTTCGAGCGTATCCACCATGTGCAGATAGTGCGCCCAGGTTTCCGCCCAGTCTTCCCACGGGTGGGCGCTGGCGTACGAGCTGACGAAGCGCGACTGCCAGTCGGGCTGCGCCCCCTGCTCGTAGTGCCGGGCCAGCGCCTGCGCGTAGTCGGGACGCTCGTCGCCGAACAGCGCACGGAACCCTTCGAGCTCGGCGCTGTTCTGAATGAGGCGGTCCCAGTAGTAATGTCCGCTTTCGTGGCGCATATGACCGAGCAGCGTCCGATACGGCTCGCCGAGGCCTTGCCGCCGCTTCTCGCGCTCGGCATCGTCAGCTTCGGCGAGGTTGACGGTGATGACCCCGTTGTTGTGGCCGGTGAGAATGCGAGGTGCGGCCGGATCCTCAGGATCGGCGAGGAACAGGAACGACAGGCCGTGTATGGGCTCATCGGCGCGGTTCACCACCGGAAGGCCCAGCGAAAGCAGCGTGAACACCAGACGCCGCTTGGCGATCTCGAGTTTGTACCAGGCGGTGACGTTGGCCGGATTCGAGGTGTCCGGAATGACGCTCGTCAGGCGGCACGATTCGCAGAGCGGATGTGAATCGCCGGCCGCGATCACCCAGTTGCAGACGTCGAACTTGATGTCGTTCTGGCAGCGCGTGAAGGGCAGATCGCTGCTGGCGTCCGGGGCGCTGGCATCCTCGGTCGGCGGCATCGATGTCATGGTGCCGCTGTCCGGGTGGTAGGCCACCCGATAGCCGCACGAGACGCAGCGCGAGTTTTCGAAGAACAGCAGGTGGTCGCAGTGGTCGCAGTGGAAAACCTTCATGACGCTCGTGACATTCGTGTGGGCACTCAGACTCGTCAGACAATTTCGTGGCTTCGACCCCTTCGGGGCCTCGCCCTTGGCATAATGCAGGGCATCGTGTCCAAGCAGAGCCTCGCGTGAGCATCCACGTCGCCCTCAACCACGTCACCCACTACGTCTACGACCGCGACGTCGAGTTGTCGCCGCAGCTCATCCGTCTGCGGCCGGCCCCGCATTGCCGTACAAACATTCTGTCGTACTCGCAGCGCATCACGCCGGCGACCCACTTCATCAACTGGCAGCAGGACCCGCACAGCAACTACCTGGCGCGCGCGGCGTTTCCGGAAAAGGTGCGCGAACTCAAGATCGAAATCGACTTGATCGCCGAAATGGCGATCTTCAATCCGTTCGACTTCTTTCTCGAACCGCACGCCGAGACGTTCCCGTTCGTCTACGACCCGGTGCAGCTGGTCGAACTCCAGCCGTTCCTGCGGACTGAGCCGCCGACGCCGCGATTTGCCAGCTACCTCCGCACGGCGCGCAAGCACACCGGCCGCACCATCGACGTGCTGGTGGCCCTCAATCAGCAACTACAGCGCGACATCAAGTACGTCATTCGGCTCGATCCCGGGGTGCAGACCAAGGAAGAGACGCTGACGCTCGCCTCCGGATCGTGTCGCGACACGACCTGGCTGCTGGTGCAGGTGCTCCGACATCTCGGCCTGGCCGCGCGCTTCGTGTCCGGCTACCTCATTCAGCTCGAGCCGGACGTGAAGGCGATCGACGGACCGGTGGGCGCCGAGAAAGATTTCACCGATCTCCACGCCTGGTGCGAGGTGTACCTGCCTGGCGCCGGGTGGATTGGCCTCGACCCGACGTCGGGTCTCTTCGCGGGCGAAGGGCACATTCCGCTCGCCTGCACGCCCGATCCCTCTGGCGCCGCACCGCTGACCGGTGCCGTAGACGAGTGCGAGTCGACCTTCTACCACACCATGTCGGTGCAGCGGGTCTACGAGTCGCCGCGCGTCACCAAGCCGTACTCTGCGGCGCAGTGGAACCAGATCGTCGATTTGGGGCACGCGGTCGATGCCGATCTGAACCGTCTCGACGTGCGTCTGACGATGGGTGGCGAGCCGACGTTCGTGTCGGCGACCGATCGCGACGGCGACGAGTGGAACACGGCGGCCCTTGGACCGACCAAGCGCGTGCGCGCCGCGGATTTGCTGTGGCGCCTGAAGGATCGCTTCAACGCCAACGGCTTCGTGCACTTCGGGCAGGGCAAGTGGTATCCGGGCGAACAGTTGCCGCGGTGGGCGTTCGGCTGCCACTGGCGTGCGGACGGTCAGCCGGCGTGGAACGATCCGGCGCTGTTTGCCGATGAAACACATCCGTCCGGCGACGGCCCGCCTGAAGCCGAGCTCTTCATTCGGGCGCTCGCCAACGAGCTGGGTGTGCCGGACGAGTTCGTGCAGCCAGGCTACGAAGACGTCTTCTACTACTTGTGGCGCGAGCGCCGCCTGCCGACCAACGTCGATCCGTTCGACGCGAAGCTGTCTGACGAAACCGAGCGCGATCGCCTGCGCCGCGTGTTCATGCAGGGGCTGGATGCGGTGGTGGGCTTCGCGCTGCCCTTGCAACGACAGTCCGTGGGGGCGTCGCGCTGGCGCAGTGGTCCCTGGTTCTTCCGCAGCGATCGGATGTACCTGTTCCCCGGCGACTCGCCGATGGGATTCCGTTTGCCGCTCGACTCGATTCCCTGGGCCACGGAGGGCGATGTGGCGCAGGTCTTCGAGCGCGACCCGCTGGCGCCGCGCGCGCCGCTGCCGGCCGCCGGTACCTGGCGGACGCAGATCCGCACCCCTGGGGCATCCG
>CADEEX010000285.1 GCA_902826465.1 uncultured Acidobacteriota bacterium | reverse complement strand
GTGGCCAGCTGTCCGCGCTCTTCGAACGAGCGCTTCACGGCAGCGCTGGCGAAACTGAACGCCTCCCACACCGACAGCTCGCCGTTCTTGTCGGCGTCCGCCGCGGCGTTCCCCAGGGCGTCGATGAAGAACTCCGGCATCACCGTTTCGAACTGCTGTGCCGCGCTGTCGTTGGCGGTGATGACAAGACGGTTTCGTCCAGCGAGCGTCTCGAGGTACGGAAAGCTGCCGCTCGCGGCATTCACCACCACCACGCGCGACGTCAGTGGCCGTATCAGGTCGGCCCACTCTCGAACGCTCAGGTCCGGCCCGACGAGATTGAACTTCGCCGTGTCGCCGTCAACGCTGGCGCCATGGCCAATCAGGATGATGACGATCGTGTCGGCCGCCGTGGCGCGCGCACGGAGGCGCGTGAAGGCCGTGCGCACGTTCTCGCGGTTCGCGACATGCTCGCTGGATGTGGCCGATTCGGCCAGCACCGTCACATGATCCTCGGGATACCCGTAGGTGTCGCGCAACAGCGAAACGAGTGAGACGCGCCACGCGTCGTAGCGCTCGGCGTACTGCGGCCCGCCGGAGGCTCCGGTCACGACGAGCGCGAATCTGTCGGCGGCCCGCGCGAGCGGCTGACCGAGCAGCACACAGGCAACGGTCGCCAGAATCACCGTGACGCCGCGACGCCAGGTCGGTACCACGATCATCGTAATCCCCAGCTTCGCCGTAGTCCCCATTCGGCGGTCAGCAACACGATGAGGAAGGCGATGGACATCGGGTGGTGCCACAGATCGCGCTGCTGAGGCACGGACGCCGCCGGCACCGCTCGTCTCAACTCGTCAACGAGCGACGCCGCATCAGCGGCGCGGACGTACCGGCCGCCAGCGTGGCGCGCCAGGCGCTGCAGCGTCCCTTCATTCAGCCGCGGATCGGCGAACTCCTTTTCGTTATCGCCCACGGCGACCCACCGGTCGTCGACGCCAAGCGAGGTGCCGTGGCGACGCGCTTCTGTCTGCACCCGATACAGCCCTGGCACGGCCACCTCGCCGAACGCTGTCGCCTCGCCACGACCAGAAGGCCTGATGGCAAGGACGCTGGTCTGACCAGCCGGCGTCGTCACGCGGACCTCGAAGTCTGCGGCATCGACCAGCGCAAACTCGCGGTCGCGGGCCTGCATCTGCACGACAAGCTCGTCACCCGCATCGATGCTGGCCGGAATCGTGGTTGAAACTGGTCCTGGTGCGTCGTTGGCAAGCCAGCGAACCGCCTGCCGCCAGAAGAAGTCGTAGCGGCGGTCCGCGGCCGGCTGCAGCATGCGCCAGCGCCAGGACGCCTCACCGCCGAAGATCATGGCGCGGCCGCGGCCGTACTGCTGCACCGCCACCACCGGCAGCACGGCGCCATTCGGAGCCGTTGTCACTGCCAGTACGGCCGCCCCTGGTCGAGGGCCACCGAGCGCAGCCGCCGACGCCAGTGGCGGCAGCGAGCCCCACAGCGTCTTCAACTGGTCGACCTTGCCAATGCGCATGACGGGATGTCGCAACCCCTCGTCTGTCAGGGCAATGGTTTCGCGGCCGGTCGGGCCTTCCTCACCCGACGCCGCGCGCAGCGGCCCGCCACGGCGGTCGGTCAGTTCCACGGGCAAGACTTCCTCGAGCGCCGTGGCTGCCAGTCCGCGTCGCTCAAACGAACGGCCGCCGGTCAGCAGCAGCCCACCGCCACGCTGCCCCACGAACGCTGCGAGTTGCGCGAGCTGTTCGCGCGAGAAGAAGTCGGCTTCGAGATTGGCCACGACAATCGCGTCGTAGTCGAACAGCGCCTCTTTGCTTGCAGGAAATCCGCGCGTCAGGAGCGCCGCACGCGTGCCACCCGCCTGCACGAGGAACGTATCCTCGTTGGCGTCGTTCTTTCCCTTGCGCACCAGCACATCGACGTCGAGTCCGGGATCCTGCTGCATGGCGCGCAGCAGGAAGCTGTGATCGTAGCCAGGCGCTCCTGACATCATCAGCACGCGGCGACGACGCCCGGCCGGACTGATCGCCAGGGCCCGGCGATTGTTCTCGACCACCGCCTCGTGTGGTGCGGTCTCGATCTCGACCGCATACAACGAGGCCCGCGTCGGGTTCGGGAACACCGTGAACAGTTCCTCGATCGGGGCACCGTCGGCGACCGGTGTCACGCGCCGCGTGTCCATAACCTGACCATCGGCCAGCACCCGCAGCGTGAATGGCTCACGCCCGAAGCCGCGCGACACCGCCGTGACACGCACATCAGCCGACGCCTGATCGAGCTTCGGATCGCCGGCGCTCAGCCCCGTAATCTCCCGGTCGGCAGGTCCCTCGATTGAACCCACGCCCACGGCAAAAATCGGTATGCCTCGCTGCGCGTCGTCGGCGTCGTCAGCCGTCTGGGTCGCGCCACCATCGGACAGCAGCACCACACCCGCGACGCGCTGCCCGCGATACTTTGCCTCCACCGCCTGCACGGCAGCCCGCAGGTTGGTCTTTCGCCCATCGGCGGCGCGTCGAGCCGGGTCGAACGGAGTCAGGCCGTCGGCGAACGAGGACCACTCCACATGTGCGGTGGGCGAAAGGGCGGCACTGATCTCGTCGGCAATGCCACGCGCCCTGGCGTGGCGGCTCTGCCCGTCCGCGTCCTCGATCTGCATGCTGCGCGAGGCATCAATGAGAATCGGGACGACGACATCGCCACTGCGTGTCGGCGCCAGTGACACGACGGGGCGACACAGGAGCGCGATGAGAAATGCCAGCGACAGCGCACGGAGGGTGATCAGCGTTCCACGCTGTCGCAGCGTCAGCGGAACGAGCGGCCGTCGATACACGGTGAAGGCCAGCGCCACGACGCCAGCCGCGACCAGCGGCACCAGCCACCAGGGGATCGGGTTTGCGAAGTGCATCGATCGATCAGGGCGCCTTCTTGGCCGCCAGCGCCTTGAAGTAGCTGTCGACCTGCGACTGATACCCGGTGGGCGGCCGCTCGTCGATGCCCGTCGTCAGCCGGTCTTTCGATTCCTTCGCCTGGAGCCGCTGAGACGCAGACGCCTCGATCGACTCGAGCGCCACCGTCGCCTGACGCTTCAGCTCCTGCCACCGCGCGAAGTCCTGTTTGAAGCCTTCGGTGCCAGGCGCCGACAGCACCATCCCCTGCCCCTCGAAGGTCTTGCCGAGCCCGCCAGGCTGCTGGCCATCGCGGCGCGCTTCACCGAGCAACGCCTGGAGCGCCTCCACCTGCTGCGCCATCTCCTCTCGCAGCCGTGCCACCTCCGCGCTTGACGCCGACGACGAGCCCTGACCTGCGGGGGCGGCGGGACTCGGCTCGCCGCGGTTCCCCGCCGAGGCGCTGTTGCCGGACCGGCCGCTCTGCTGGCCCGACTGCGTCGCCTGACGATCGAGCTCCGCCAGTCGTTCGGTCGTTTCATCGAGGCGATCGCGAAGTTCCTGCGCCCGCGCGCGCTGCTCGGCCAGTCGCTCCGCTTCGGCATCGCGGCCGCGGTCGCTGTTCGCCAGGCGGTCCGCCACGCGGTCGAGTGCTCGTGCGATCTCCTCCTGCGCCTGCGCGGATCCCTGCGTGCCGCCGGTCGAACCGGTCTGAGGGCCTGCGCTGTTGCGTGCGTCGCTTTGCGACTGGCCTTGCTGACCGCCGCGGCCGCTCGTCGCCGACTGCGCCGAGCTCGACTGAGCCGCCTGCGCGCGCATGGCCTCGGCCGATTGGCGCATGCGCTCGGCGAGCCGCTGTCGTTCGATGTCGCGGGCGGCGTCAGTCGCAGTCTGCTGCAGGGCCTGCGTGTCGCCCCCCGGGGCCCCTGGCCCGGACTGGCGCGCTTGCTGCTGTAACCGCTGCTGCACGTCGGCCAGCCGCTCGGCGAGACGTTCCTGCTCGCCAGCCAGGCGGCGCATGGCGTCGGCGTTGCCGCCACCCTGAGCGGACGCCTGACGAGCGTCGGCGGCTATCTGGCGCTCCGCATCCGCCAGCTGTCGCGCCTCGAGTTGCACGTCGCCAAGCGCCCGGCGACGACCCTCTGATGAACCCGCATCGATCTGGCGCTCGAGTTCGCGCAGTCCATCGAGCGCGCGTTGCGCCCTCGCCCTGGCCTCCTCCGGATCCTGGCGGCGAAGCTCGCCCGCGGCCGCGCGCATCTCCTCCGAGGCGGCGCGCAGCCGCCGTTCGCTCTCGCTCCCCTGACCGGACGGCGATGGCTGCGACCCCGACTGGCCACTCTGGCCTGACTGCCCCTGCTGCGCGCCCGGTTGCGGCCGGGGGCTACCCTGCGATCCTGGCTGACCGGATTGTCCCTGCTGCGAACCCGGATTCGACGAATTCGCTGCGCTTTGCTGACCTTGCTGATTCTGCCCAGGCTGATTCTGACCGCGCGACCCTGCTTGTGGCTGCGAGGGCGATTGCCCGCTCTGACTCCCGCTCTCCTGCCGCCGCCGGGCCAGTTCCTGCGCCACTTCTTCAGCACGCTGCTGCAGGTCGTTCTGCTCGCGCGTCAGTTTCTCGAGCTCCCGCGTCATCTCCTCGGCGCTCAGCTGGGCACGGCGATTGGCCAGATCCTGTTCGCGCATCAGGAGTTCGTCCTGCCGCTTCGCGAGATCCTTGATCTTGTCCGCCGCGCTGGCCTGCTGCTCATCGCGCGTCGACGCGGATGACTGATTCTCGTAATTGGTCTGCTGCGTGCGCGCCAGTTCCTTGTCGAACAGGCTCGAGAGGTCCTGCACGTTGCGATTGCTGCCGCTGCCGCCGCCCGCCTGCTGACGCTGCACCTCGCGCTTACGAATGTCGGACTGCGCCTCGAGCAGGCGGTTCAGCGCCTCCATTTCCGGTGCAATCGCGTCCGGCGTCTTGAGCGCGCTCAGCGCCGTGACCGCCCGGCCCATCGCCACACCCGCCGCCGTCATGGCCTCTTCCTCGCTCAGCTTCTGCACCCGCGCCGCCGCACCGGACCCGGGCAGCCCACCGCGCGCACCACCGCGCCCCGCGGGCGTCCGTGCCCGTGGATCGCGCATGGTCGACGTCCGCAGCGAGGTCGCGACGCGCTCGACGCGCGTCTTCAGTTCGGATTCAGCCTCGGCCACCGCCCTCACGTCCGGCGCCGACTGGGCACGGCTGGCCTTGGCGCGGCGATCCAGTTTCCAGGTGGCAACGATCACCTCCTTCTGAGCGGCCACGAGTTCATCGAGCTGGGGATTCGATGCCCCACCACCCTGTGCGGCCTGGCTCTGGGCGAGCGTGAACTCCTCTTCGAAGTTCTTGATCTCCAGGAAGAAGATGTCGCTCCGCGCCTCGGCCGCACGACGCCCACGAGGCACGTCGGTGGCCCGCACGTAGTAACTGACAAAGTCTCCTGGCCGCACGTCGAGATCTTCCAGATAGAGCAGATACGACCCGGTGACGGACGTTTCGCGCGCGGGAATCCTGAGCGGCACGACCTGCTCCGCCCCACCGCGCACGGCATACACGAGCTCGAGCGAGGCCACGCCGAAGTCGTCGGCGGCCTCGGCCGCGATCTCGACTTCTTCGAGCGCGGTCACTCGCCGATCGCTTGCCGGCCTGACGACGTGGACATCGGGCGGCCGATCGTCCATTGTCCGTATGAAGTACTCGGTGTCGCCGTTGCTGCCAAGCCCCTGGCCGTCGGCCAGCGCCACCCGATACGATCCGTCGGCGCGGACGGTCAGGGCGCCGGTCAACGTCCGACCATCGCCGTCAGCCGTGAGCGCGATGGCTGGCTGCTCGGCCAGCACCACCTGGCCAGAGGCTGCCACCGTGTCGGTGTGCACGCGCAGCCTCACCTCGGTTCCTGGCGGCGCGTAAATGTCGCCGCCGTTTTCTTCCGTCCGCGGCGGCAGGCCGAACGCCTTCGGATAGCTGTATTCGACGTCGATGCTCGACACGCGCGGCGCACGCACCACCGACACGTTGAACGTCTCTGACGCCACCGCGCCAGCCAGCACGCGATACTGAAACGACGACGTCAGCCCGTCGAGCGCGGCGGTGTAGCGCCCGTCGTTCGACGGCACCATGTCGATGCGCT
>CADEEX010000284.1 GCA_902826465.1 uncultured Acidobacteriota bacterium | reverse complement strand
CGCCGCGGTAGTCGCTCATCGAGACCCACAGCCGCAGGATGTCGGCGCCACTTTGCTTGACCACCTGCTCGGCCTCGATCGAGTTGCCGAGCGACTTCGACATCTTGACGCCTTCGAGGTCGATCAGGAAGCCGTGCGTCAGCACCTGACTGAACGGCGCGCGGCCACGAGTGCCGAGGCCCACCAGCAGCGAACTCTGAAACCAGCCGCGATGCTGGTCGCTGCCTTCGAGGTAGATGTCGGCCGGCCAGGTCAATTCAGGCCGCACGGAAAGCACGGCTTCATGACTCGAACCGGAATCAAACCAGACGTCGAGGATGTTGAGCTCGCGCTCGAAGGCGGTGCCTCCGCACTTCTGGCAGGCGAGCCCTTCGGGCACGAACTCCTCGATCGGCCGCTCGTACCACGCATCCGCACCGTACTGTTCGAACACGGCTGCGGCCTTGCCGACGATCGCGCTGGACGTGATGGCCTCGCCGCACGCCGTACAATCAAGCGCCGGGATCGGCACACCCCAGGCGCGCTGACGCGAGATGCACCAGTCGGGGCGATTTGCCACCATGTTGTAGATGCGGTCGTGGCCCCACGTCGGGATCCATCGCACCTTGTGGTCGATCTGATCGATCGCGGCCGCACGAAGCGTCTTGCCGCCGGTCGATGGAATCGTCGTGCCGTCCATCGAGATGAACCACTGTGAGGTGGCCAGAAAGATCACCGGGTGGTGGCAGCGCCAGCAGTGCGGATACTGATGCGTGAACGCTTCGTGATGCCAGAGCCGTCCCCGCGACGCCAACGCCTCTTGCACCTTGGCATTCGCTTCGGTCACGCGCAGCCCGCCAAACAGCTCCACGTGCTCCAAGAAGTGTCCCGCCGGTCCGATGGGCGCGTAGATCTCCAGGCCGTACTTCATGCCCGTGGCGAAGTCGTCGGCGCCATGACCAGGCGCGGTGTGCACGACGCCCGTGCCGGCATCGAGCGTGACGTAGTTGGCCAGGACCGCCACGGATTCCCGTGCGTAGAGCGGATGCTGGAACTTCAGTCCCTCGAACGCCGCACCCGCCGTTTTGGCCACTGCGGTGCCGAATGGCTTCCCGACGGCCGCGGAGACGCGCTCTGCGAGTCCCTCGGCCACGATGATCGTTCGGCCGTTGACGTCGTACGCGCCGTAATCGAGCTCAGGATGGAACGCGACGGCCATGTTTGACGGAATCGTCCATGGGGTCGTCGTCCAGATCAGGACTGAGACGTTCTTCCCAGCAAGCGCCGGCACGCGATTCGCCAACTCGGCGACGCTCGAGTCCATTAGCGGGAACTCGACGTAGATCGACGGTGACACGTGGTTGGCGTACTCCACCTCTGCCTCGGCAAGCGCCGTGCGGCAGTGGATGCACCAGTGCACCGGCTTCTTGCCTTTGTAAACCAGCCCCTGCTCAACAAAGCGCCCGAACGCCCGAGCGATCGCCGCCTGATAGCGGAAATCCATCGTCAGGTACGGTTCGTCCCACGTGCCGAGGACGCCGAGGCGTTCAAACTGCGCCGTCATCCTGTCGATGAAGCGTTCCGCGTAGGCCCGGCAGGCCCGGCAGAACTCGGCGGTCGTCATCTCGCGCTTCTTGGGCCCGAGTTCGCGATCGACCTTCAGCTCAATCGGCAGGCCGTGGCAGTCGTATCCGACCACGTAGGGGGCGTCGAAGCCGGCCATGGAGCGGGACTTGACGACGAAATCCTTCAGGATCTTGTTGAGCGCCGTCCCCATGTGGATGTTGCCGTTGGCATATGGCGGGCCGTCATGCAGGACGAACTTGGGCGCGCCTGCCCGGCGCTCGCGAATCTTCCCGTAGAGGTTCATGGCGGACCACCGGGCGAGCGTCTCGGGCTCGCTCGTCGGCAGGTTCGCTTTCATCGGGAATTCTGTGCGCGGCAGGTTGACGGTGTCTTTCCACTCAGGCATGGGTATCTGCCGATTTTATAATGGTTTGATGGCTATCCACGCAGAGGGGCGCATGGCGTCGGCGGTACGGGCGGCAACGCTCGACAACGGCTTGCGCGTGCTGATTCAGGAAGAACACACCGCGCCGCTGGCATCGGTGTGGTGCTGGTATCGGGTTGGCTCGCGCGACGAGCGTCCCGGTCTGACCGGCGTGTCGCACTGGGTCGAGCACATGAACTTCAAGGGAACGGAGAACATCCCGCGCGAGGCCATCAAGGGCATCATCGAGCAGTTCGGTGGCACCTGGAACGGGTACACCTGGATCGACCAGACCACCTATACGCTGACCGCCACGCGAGACGCACTCGATCGCATGCTGTTCATTGAGGCGGAGCGGATGGCGCGCTGCGTCTACGACGCTGACGACTGCGAGTCGGAGCGCACCGTCATCATCTCCGAGCTGCAGGGCGGCGAGAACGATCCCGATCAACTGCTCGACCAGGAGCTGACGGCCACGGCGTTCAAGGCGCATCCCTACCGCCATCCCACCATCGGCTGGCTATCAGACTTGCAGACGATGACCCGCGACGACTTGTATGGCTATTACCGGCACCACTATGTACCGGACAACGCGACCCTGGTGATCGTGGGCGACGTCGATGCTGATGTCGCGCTGAAGAAGGTTGCCGCGCAGTTCGGGACGATTGCGTCGGGCGGTCATCACAAGCGGATGCGAACCGTCGAGCCGGAGCAGAGCGGCGAGCGTCGTGTGACGCTCCGCAAGGAAGGGACAACGGCGTATCTGAAGGTTGGCTTCCACGCGCCGGCCGTCTTCCATCCTCATTTCGTCCCGGCGCTGTTGCTGGACGCCGTGCTGACTGGCGCCAAGGGCGTCAACCTGTGGAGCAGTTTTCGCGTGCCGCCGCCGCAGCGAAGTGCCCGTCTCTATCGTGCCCTCGTCGAGCGCGGGCTGGCGTCATCAGTGTTCGGCGCGATGCTGCCCACGGCTGAACCGTTTCTCTATGCCGTGTCGGTGACCGCCACCGATGGCACATCGCTCGACCGCGTGGAAGAGGCGCTCCTCGGCGAGTTGGACCGCGTCCGACGCGACGGGATCACCCGCGACGAGTTGGTGCGCGCGCAGGCGCAGCTTCAGGCGCGCCTGGTGTTCGATGCCGACAGCATCACCAACATCGCCCATCAATTGGGATACTTCGATGTCGTCGGCGGCGCAGCCGTGTTTCCGGCGCTGCCGCAGTCGATCATGTCCGCGACGGTCGAAGACGTGGCGGCGATTGCCGCGCGCATGCTCACCACAGACAACCGCACGATCGGCCGGTTCGAGCCGCAGGCATCATGAGTCCGCAGCTCTCGGACTTCGTGGTCGTCCCCGGCCGTCCCACCGGGTTGAAGCCGTCCCGCCTCGTGCTCGACAACGGCGTTGTTGTACTGGCGAAGGAGAGCCGGAAGACGCCCGCGGTCACGCTGCAGCTGACGATGAAGGCCGGATCCGTCAACGACCCGGCCGATGCGCTCGGGGCGGCGTACCTTCTTGGCAAGACAATGGACCGTGGCACGTCGCAGCGGTCGGCCACAGAGATTGCCGAGGGTCTCGAAGATCGCGGCGCGTCGTTGTCGATCTCGGTCACCCGTCACCTCGTCACCCTGTCCTGCACGTGCCTGACCGAAGACTTCGATCGCGTGCTGGCCCTGCTCGCCGAGATCGTGGCAACACCCACCTTCCCCGAGTCCGAGCTCGCTATTCAGAAGGGCGAGGTGGTGACGCAGATTCGCCAAGATGCAGACAGTCCCGCAGTGCGGGCGGCGGAAGGGCTGATGGCGCTGCTCTATGGGGCTGCCCACCCGTATGGCCGTCCGTCAAAGGGCACCGTCGACTCCATCGAAGCGCTCCCGCGCGAAGTTGTCGACACGCTGCACCGCGCTCACTTTTCGCCGGGGTCCTTGATGGTGGCGATCGTCGGCGATGTTGGCGCCGAGCAGGCAATGGCCTCTGCCGCCGCTGCGCTCGGTCAATGGGCGAAGCCGTTGCCGGCGGCGGTGGAACTGCCGCCCGTGGTCGCTGCGTCGTCCCGTCGGCAGGTGGTGCTGCCCATGATGAACAAGTCGCAAGCCGATATCGCCTACGGCTTCACGACCATGACGCGTCGCGATCCGGACTACTACGCGTTCTGGCTGATGAACGTCGTGCTTGGCAACTATGCGATGGGCGGCCGGCTAGGGGAGAACATCCGCGAGCGACAGGGGATGGCGTACTACGCGTCGAGCACGTTCGATCCCAATATGCTCGAGGGACCGTTCGTCGTTCGAGCGGGTGTCAGTGGGGCCAACGTCGAACGAACGGTTCGCGCCATCGATGACGAACTACGCCAGTTGTCGGCGCACGGCATCACCGACCAGGAACTCATGGAATCGCGGCAGTACATGATTGGCTCGATGCCTCGTGCGCTCGAAACCAATGCCGGCATTGCCCAGTTCCTGATTACCTGCGAGCTGTTCGCACTCGGGATCGACTACGACACGCGCTTGTTCGACTTGCTGGAAGCCGTCACTCGCGAGCACGTGCGCGAGCTCGCCGTTCGCTATCTCGATCCGGACCGGGCGACGGTGGTGATCGCTGGACCGTACGAGGGGTAACGGAAATCCACAATCCGCAGCCGGACAATCGACAACCGACACTCGACAATCGTGAAACTACCCCGGCGGCCAGCCGAGTGCGCGGCCACCGAGGAGGTGCAGGTGCAGATGAAACACTGTCTGTCCCGCATCGCGGTTGGTGTTGAACACGGTGCGGTACCCCGTGTCGGCGATGCCCCGCTCACGGGCGATGCCTGCCGCGACCCGGAACATCGCACCGACGAGCTCATCGTCCGTGTCGGCGAGGGCGTTAACCCCGTCGATGTGCCGCTTGGGAATAATCAGCACGTGCGTGGGCGCTCGCGGTTCAATGTCGTTGAAGGCGAGCACCTGTTCGTCTTCGTAGACGATCGACGCCGGAATGTCGCGGCGGATGATCTTGCAGAACAGGCAATTCAAGACTATCAGCCTACTGCGCCTTGGGCTCGGGGAGCCTGGCAATCGCCACGCGCGGAATTCCCTGCAGGTCGTGACGGACATTGATCATGATGAGGGGTGCCGCGTTGGCAATCAGCTCGCGCACGCCGCGCTCCTGCCCAGCTCCGCACTCGAACATCAGCACGCCGCCAGGCTTCAATCGCACCGTCGCATGCTGGGCCAATGTCCGCGCAATGTCCAGTCCGTCGTCGCCCCCGAACAGCGCCAGCGCCGGTTCGTAGTCGCGGACTTCTGGCTGGAGTCGAGGGCGATCGCCGAGCGGAATGTACGGGGGATTGGACACGATCATGTCGAACTTGTCGTTGATGCCGGTGAGGATGTCGGTGCGGACGAAGCGGATGCGGTCAGCGACGCCATGGCGTTGCGCATTGCGCGCGGCCACGGCCAGGGCCGGCTCAGAAATATCGGTGGCAATGATCTGAATGCCCGGCCGTTCGGTGGCCAGCGCGATCGCCACGCAGCCACTGCCGGTGCAGACGTCCGCCACGAGTCCCCCCTCGGCCACCGTGCCGCGAAGCCGGTCGAGTGCCGCCTCGACGAGGCCTTCGGTTTCCGGTCGCGGAATCAGGACGTGGCTCGACACCTCGATCGCCAGATTCCAGAACTCCTTGGTGCCGACGACGTATGCCAGCGGCTCGCGGACGGCACGCCTGGCAATCAGGGCCGTATATCGATCGGCGAACGTGTCGGGCGCCTGGTCGAGGCCCGAGGCGAGCAGGCGCGCTGCGTCCCAGCCGAGCACAT
Organism: uncultured Acidobacteriota bacterium; assembly: GCA_902826465.1. Classification (GTDB taxonomy): domain Bacteria; phylum Acidobacteriota; class Vicinamibacteria; order Vicinamibacterales; family CAVVIG01; genus CADEEX01. The sequence goes on along the minus strand of CADEEX010000284.1, from coordinate 323 downwards.
GCTGCGCAAGCAGTCGCGCATCGAGCATCGCCTCAGGCGCAGCCGCACCAGCGTCTTTGAGGCGCTGCCGGCCGATCGCAATTTCCTCGTGAATGGTACTCAGGAGAGATCCGTCGCGTCTTTCAGCTTTTCGCTCTGGTAGAAGGTGATCACGTGGTCGAGCACTTCCTCGAGGTCGCCGTTTAGAACGTCGGTGAGGCGGTAGACCGTGAAGTTGACCCGGTGATCGGTGAGGCGGTTCTCCTTGAAGTGATAGGTGCGAATCTTTTCGGAGCGTTCGCCTGTGCCGACCTGACTTTTGCGATCCTTGGCGATTGCCTCCT
>CADEEX010000283.1 GCA_902826465.1 uncultured Acidobacteriota bacterium | reverse complement strand
CGATCGCCGTCCCGATACCGCTGCTCCAGCTGACTGATGCGCACATGCGGCCAGATGAACGGCAGGCGCCAGCGCCCCTCGACGTCTCGCAGATGGACACGCGTGGGTGGTGCATTCAGCAGCGCGCTGAACTGCTCGTCTGGACGATGAGGAGCAATGAAGGACGCAGCCGCGACGAAGAGCCCCAGCAACGCGAGCAGTGTCCCGCTCAGCGCGGTCCCCAACCGTAACCGACGCATCACTTTGCGGCCCGGGGGTCGACCATGACCAGCAACGCATCCGCACCGATCGACGCCACAGCAAGGAGTAGTGATCCCGCCCCAACGCAACCCGCCACAAGATGGACATCGCGCATGCGAAGAGCGTCGAGCATCAGCCGCCCGAGACCGGGCCACGCCGTCAGCGCTTCGACGGCGAACGAACCGCTGAACAGCGCCGCAGCGGCGAGACCATAGACCGATGCGAGCGTCCGCAGCGAAGGCTTGAGCGCCGCGCGCCAGACCACGAACGACTGGCTGGCGCCGCGGGCACGGGCGGCCATCAGATAGGGCTCCCGCAACGTCTCGTCGACCGCACGGGCATGAATGCGTTCAAAGCTGGCCGCCACGGGCAACGCCAGGGCCAGCACAGGAACGACCATGTGCCAGCCGACATCAACCAGACTGCTGGGCGCACCTGGTGTCCGCATGCCGCCCACCGGAAACCACCGGGTATGCGCCGAGGCGTACAACAGCAGCAGCGCTGTCAGCAGCGGTGGCATCGACACGAGGGCGAGCGACACGGCGCCGACGAACGATGCCATCCAGCTGTCAGCGTGCGACCCGTTCCAGGTGCCGACCGTCACGCCACACAGCGTCGCAAGAATGAGCGCCGCGAACGCCAACAGCGCGGTATTGATCGCACGCTCACTCACCAGCGACGCCACAGGGCGGCCGTCAACGAAGGACGTACCGAGACTGAGATGGGAGAGCCCGCGGAGCCAGGCGCCGTAGTGTCGCGCCGGCGAGCGATCCAGACCGAGCCGCGCGCGCAGCCGTGCCGCGTCGCCGTCGCTGGCCGTTGCGCCAAGCGATTGCGTGACGTAATCACCCGGCGCCAGCCGCGCCAGGAAGAACGCGGCCGACGACGCGGCAAACACCAGCGACAGTGTCAACACGAGCCGCCGGACAAGAAACCGAGCCATCAGTGTCGAAGATCGATCGTGTCTGCCGCCCACAACAACTGCGGACGCGTGACGGCGGGAGTCAACCCGGTCAATCGCGATGACGCGGCAACGAACACTCGCGGCGCCGCGAAGTGCACCATTGGCAGATGCGCAGCGAAGATCAGTTGGACCTGACGAAACAGTTCGATACGTTCTCGTTCGTCGAGTGCTGACGCCTGCTGATCCATCAGGTGATCGATCTCGCGCTCCCACGCCAACGCTTCGCGTGACGCACCGAGGTTCCAGACATGCGAGGACCCGCGGCTCGTCCAGAAATCAACCTGCGAGGCCGGATCCGTATCGGTCGCGATCAGGTTGAAGTACACGGCATCGTAGCCCGTACCCGAAAGGAAGCGCTGGATGAGGGCGCCGGCGTCCATCAAGACCACGTCGACCTGCAAGCCGATTGTCGCCAACTGGTCGCGAATGGCCGACGCGCCACGCTCCAGGGACGCTTGTCCGCTTTGCGTCATGATCGTGAATCGTGCGTGCCTCGCATCGGTGTCGTCAAGCCAGCCATCGCCGTCCCGATCGACGAGGCCAATGCCGGCCAGCCGAGACCGTGCAAGTTCCGGGTTCGCGGCGACGACACCGGGCAATTCGATGGACCACTTGCGGTTCGCGGCGGTCACCGGTCCATGCACCGGCACACCCGCACCCGCGTAGACCGTATCGACGAAATGCTGACGGTCGACCGCCAGCGAGATCGCCTGCCGGAGCTCGTCACGTTGAATCCACGCGCGACGTGGATCGGCGGCAAATGCGCCGGGCTTCAGATTGAACCACAGGGCGTCGGGGTTCATGCCCACCCCAAGGTCAAGGAGCTGCACGCGGTGCGCCTCGGCCAGACGACGGGCCGTGGCATAGTCGCCAGGGCGGATCTCCGATGCGCTGCCGTCGTTCTGTCCGGCCTCGAGCGCCAGCATCTGCGCGTCCTGGTCCGGAAGAATCTGAAGGCTTACGCGATCGAGCCGGGGTAACGGTGAGCCATCATCAGCGCGACGGAAGTAGTGCGTGTTTCGTTCGAACGTGAGCGACTCTCCCGGTCTGTAGCTCTTCAAGACGAACGGCCCCAGCCCGATGACGGACGCGGGATCGGCCGACACACTCCACACTTCGCCAAACTCGCCCCGCGCGAGCGACGCTTGCAGCCGGTGCCTTGGAAGGATCGGCAGGCCGTCAAGGACGCGCAGGCCAGGCCCGTACGCTTGCGGAAAGGTGAAGGCCACCGTGTACGGGTCTACCGCCTCGGCGCGCAGCGGCTGGCCACCGAACGTCAATACGTCAGACAGGGCACTGCTCTTGTCGAAGGCCGCAGCCACCGAGAACACGACGTCGGCGGCGGTAAATGGGGCACCGTCAGCGAACTGCACATCCCGCTTGAGCGCGACCGTATACAGGCAACCGTCGTCCGACCGGGTCCAGCGTTCGGCCAGACCTGGTTCGAGTTCCTGGGTTGCAGCGTTAATCCGCACAAGACGCGCCTGAGTCAGGAGCGAGACGAGATACGTCGTCGCATCGTGGTGGGTAAACCAGTTGAACGATTGAGGTCCGCTGCGAACGGACATCACGATCTGCGCGACGTCCGAGGAAGATTGCCGCCGGGTGCCGCCGCTGCAACCGGCAGCCACCCACGCTCCCGCGAGCGCGACGGCCAGGAAAGTGCGTCGCTGGAGGTGTCTGGTCAAGTTTTAGCCCTCAGGCCAATAAATTGGCCGATCCAGATTGCACGGATTCTTTCGGCTTAGGCACATTTTCTGTGCAACCCCCCTATTGCTCCAGCGACGTCGCGATCAGCCGGCCAACTTCCTGACCGCGCGTTGCCCTCCACCCTGCCGGCGTCGGCGTCGTCAGGTGACCTATAAGCCATAGCCAAATATGCACTTGCTGGCTTAAACGCCTCGCGACAACCACTCCGGCGGCTGGCGGCACCGTGCGTGCCATTAGAGATCATCGTCGGAGGGCGGATGGAGCGCGATAGCGAAGCCAGCGGAAGCTTCGGAGGACGTATCGGACGAAGTGTATCCCTGGACCACGCCGCGGAAATGCTCGGCGTGTCGCGACGAACCATCTACAACCGCATTCGGAGAAGCGACCTCCAGACCATTCGCACCGCGAACGGATCGCAGCGCGTGCTGCTCGAATCGCTCGAAGGTGGAACGACCCGGCCGGTGTCTGGCACAGCCACGACATCAGCGCGACTGTAAGCAGGCGACAGGAGGAACCATGAGCCGCGTGCGACGACTCATCATCTGGGGCGACTAGCAGTAGACGCACACATTCACGACCTATTCACTTTGCACAAGGAGCACACCATGAACGTCAAGACTCAGATCAAGGCAGGTTCGGACGGCGACACGATCGTTTGGGGTAACTAGCACATCCTAGACGGGACCGGCAGCGCCGCTGCCTGTCGGTCCCGCAAGCCTCTCATCTAGAGCCACAGCCCTTGCCGATGCATTTCTCTCGGTCGCTGCGCCGGCTCGATGCCGAGCACTCCCGCCGCAGCGTTCTGGCTGCCATCACCCTTCTGGTTCTCCTCGCGGCTTGGAGCCTCTGGTTCACCAGGGCAAGGGTTGCCGTCTACGCCACAAGCACCACGGCACGCATCGAAGTCACCAGGGAGCATTATCCGGTCGCGACGCCGGTCGCGGGACGCATTGTTGTTGGTCCGCCGCCGGCCGGCCAGTTCGTTCGGGCTGGAGACGTGCTGCTCGAAATCGACGCCAGTCCAGAGCGGCTGGCCCAATCGCAGATGCTGTCCAGAATCACCCCTTCGGCACGACAGCTTCAAGCCGTACAGGATGAGATCGCTGCCCAGCAGCGCGCGCTCGAGGAAGAAGTGCAGGGCGCGGCGGCGGCACGCGGTGAAAGCGCGGCAAGAGCCCGGGAATCAGCGGCGGCTGCCGAGTACGCGGCCGACGAGGCACGACGTCTCCAGTCTCTGCAAGCCAGCGGTATCGTCAGCGAACTGGACGCGTTGCGCGCGGTGAAGCTGGCCGATCAGCGCCGGAACGTGGCCGAAACCGACGCCTTCGCCACGGCACGCATCGAACGGGACCTTCAGGCGCGTCGGGAGGATCGCCTGGCGAGGATCGCCCGGCTGAATAACGAGATCGCCGCTATCGACGCCAGTCGGAACGACGCACTGGCTGGTTCCGAGCGACTGACCTACGACATCGGTCAGCGTGTGGTGCGAGCGCCCACCAGCGGCATTCTGGCCGAAATCTCCACATTGAAGGTCGGTAGTCTGGTGCCGGCGGGCGAGCAGGTGTGCACCATCGTTCCGGATGGCGCATTGAAAGTGGTGGCGCTGTTTCAGCCAGCGACCTCGATCGGGCGGGTCCACGAGGGCCAGGTGGCGCGAGTGAGGCTCGAAGGATTTCCCTGGACCCAGTATGGCGCGACGGCCGCGATCGTCTCGGCGATCGCCGGCGAGGTGCGCGACGGCAAGATTCGCGTCGAACTCTCCCTGACGGACTCTCACAGCGCCGTCCCACTGCAACACGGACTCCCGGCCGAGGTCGATGTGCAGATTGAGCTACTCTCTCCTCTCGACATGGTCCTGCGAAGTGCTGGAGAGAAGCTGCGCGTCAACGCCGCATCATCGGTCGCCCTGCCGGACGCGCGGTGAGTGGCGCCTCGAGGCGGAGGTACTTCGCCACCGAAGTCGTCCAGACCTCGAGCATGGATTGCGGCCCGGCGGCCCTGAAATCCCTGTTCTCCGGCTTCTCAATTGAGATCAGCTACGGTCGCCTTCGCGAGGCGTGCCAGACCGACCTCGATGGCACATCGATCGACACCCTCGAAGAAGTAGCCCGCGCCGGCGGACTCGACGCCGAACAGGTGCTGGTGCCTGTCGACCACGTCCTGCTGGCAACGGCCTCCTGCCTGCCCTGCCTCGCCGCAGTGCGCGGAGCGTCTGGCTTCACCCACTTCATCGTCATCTGGCGGCGACATGGACCGTTTGTCCAGATCATGGACCCTGCACGCGGACGGCTGTGGATCAGTACGCGTCGCCTCCTCGATCAGCTGGTGGTGCATCCGATGACGGTGCCAGCCTCAGCCTGGTACACCTGGGCGACGTCCGACGACTTTCTTGCGCCCTTGCGTCACCGGCTGCACAGACTTGGCCTGTCGGCACGCCAGCAGACCGCGATGGTCCGGTCCGCCGTCGAATCCGGCGAATGGTCGGCGCTGGCATGCCTCGACGCGGCAGCGCGGATGGTTGAATCGCTGCGCCGCAGCAACGCACTCAGTCGCCGCGGATCCCATCAGGCACTGACGGCACTGCTTGACCGCGCGTCGTCATCGATCGACCCGTGCTCGGCAATTCCCGAGGGGTACTGGTCGGCACAGGCGCGTTCGACCGATCAAGGCACCCTGCGAGTTCGAGGCGCGGTCCTGACGCGAATCAAGGGTCGATACGAATGCGGCCATCTCGAAGCAACCATCCACGGTCGCTCGCCGGAGCTCGCAGCGGCGTTCGCCGAGCGACAAGTCCGGCCGCTCAGTGAGCTGTTCGGCGCCATTCGACAGGACGGCCTCGTATTGCCGCTCACGGTTGCGGCCGCCGCCACCGCCACCGTCGTCGGCGTCGTCTTCGAAGCGTTGTTGTTGCGGAGCGCGGTAGACATCGGACAACTCGTGCAGGGGCCAGGCCAGATCGTCTGGGCCAGCCTGACGCTTATTGCGTTCGCGCTGGTGCTGCTCGGTCTCGAGTTGACCACGTCCGGAGCCGAGCGACGCCTCGGCAGTCGGCTCGAAGGCCGAATCCGCATGGCATTCTTGAACAAGCTCCCGCGCCTGTCAGACGCATACTTCTCGAGTCGCCCGATTGCGGACATGCTGGAGCGTAGTCACACGCTGCACATGCTGCGGACGTTCCCACGACTGCTCGTCCGGT
>CADEEX010000282.1 GCA_902826465.1 uncultured Acidobacteriota bacterium | reverse complement strand
GGGGCTGGGATCCGGTCGAGAACGCCGGCCTGCTGCCGTGGTTCACGGCCACCGCCTTCCTGCATTCGGTGATGGTGCAGGAGCGGCGCAACATGCTCCGCATCTGGAACGTCACGCTGGTGATCGTCACGTTCTTCCTGACCATCTTCGGCACGTTCATGACGCGGTCCGGCGTGGTGCAGTCGGTGCACGCCTTCGGCGAAGACCCGGTGCTCACGAAGCTCTTCACCGCCTTCATGATCTTCATCGTGGTCGTGAGCTTCGGCCTGGTGATCTGGCGTCTGCCGATGCTCAAGTCGCGCAATGAACTCGATTCGTGGGTGTCGCGCGAGGCCGCCTTCCTCATCAACAACTGGATTCTGCTGTTCTCGGCCTTCTTCGTGCTGTTCGCGACGATGTTCCCGACGCTCAGCGAAGCGCTCACCGGTAACCGCATTACCGTGGCCGAGCCGTTCTACAACAAGTGGATGGCGCCGATCGGCCTGGTGCTGCTGTTCCTCACCGGCTCAGGACCGCTGCTGGCGTGGCGCAAGTCCACGCTCTCGAACCTGCGCGATTCGTTTGTGATTCCGGTGTCGTGCGGTCTCATCACCGCGGTCACGCTGAAGCTGCTTGGGCTGCCGATCTGGGCATCAGGGCTGTGTTTCGCCTTGTGTGCGTTCGTGGCCGGCACCATCGGTCAGGAATTCTGGCGCGGCGTCCGTATCCGCAAGAAGAACACGGGATCGGACGTCTTCACGGCGCTCGTCGGCCTCATTGGCCGTAACAAGCGCCGCTACGGCGGCTACACCGTGCACCTTGGCATCGTGCTCATGTGCCTGGGCTTCGCCGGCAGCGCCTACAAGCTCGATCAGCAGGTGGCGCTCAAGCAGGGCCAGGAAGTGACCGTCGGCAAGTACACGCTGCGCAACGACGGCGTGAAGGTGCACGACGATGGTCAGAAGCAGATGACCACGGCCTACATCTCGGTGTTCCAGAACGGCGTGCAGATCGACACGATGTATCCGGCCAAGTGGGCGGTCCGCCGGCACGAAGAGTCTCCCACCACCGAAGTGGCGATTCGCCGCGGCTTCGCGGAAGACCTCTACGTGGTGATGCCGTCGAACGATCCGCGCACGGTGGCGTCGCAGGTGGCACCGCTGCAGATCGTGGTGAACCCGCTGGTCAACTGGATCTGGCTCGGCTTCGGCATCATTGCCTTCGGCACCGGCATCGCGCTGCTGCCGGAGCGCACGTATTCGTTCGCGTTAGCGAAGTTGCCAGGCGAGGCGACTGCCGCGGCGACCACGGTGGCGCTCATCCTCGCGCTGGTGCTCGGTTCGGGCTCGAGCCTGCGCGCGCAGAAGGGGATGCCGACCATTGAAGGCGTCGACACCCAGACCTCGTACTATCCGCGCAGCGAGTTCGAGCGCGAGATGCAGCACGAGATCGTGTGCCTGTGTCCGTGCGGCAAGATCAACATCGCCGAGTGCCGCAAAGATCCGTGTGGCACGTCGCACCAGATGCGCGCGGAACTGGCGGCGTACATCGACCAGGGACAGTCGCGTGAGCAGATTCTCGCCTCGTTCGTGAAGGCCTACGGCAGCGAAGAGATGCTTGGCGCCCCAATCGACAAGGGCTTCAACCGCCTCGCCTGGATTCTGCCGATTTCAGTCGGTGGCGGTGCGGCGGTCGTGGTCGGGCTCGTGGCCGTGCGGTGGTCGCGCAAGCGCGCCGGCCAGGCGGGAGACCCGGTGGCACCGGTGGATCCGGCCATTGACGAGCGGCTCGACGACGAGCTGCGAGACATGGACTAGGTGAAGCCCGCCTCCACATCCGACGCCCTGAGGCCCTGGCAGTTCTTCGTGCTGGCGGCGCTCGGCTGCGCCACGGCCGTCACCTTCGTCGTCCGCTCCCAGGGCGTCACCGCGGTCATTCTCGTCACGATCATCATGGCGGCGGGAGCCGTGGTCGCGTTGGGCGTCCTGCGCGTGGTGCGGCCGCTGGTGTCGCCAGCCGACGATCGCACGGCGGTGATCGGCCACCGGACCCGCGCGGCGCTGCAGGAAGAGAAGCAGCTCGCGCTGCGCACCATCAAGGAACTCGAGTTCGATCGCGCCATGGGCAAGATCTCGGACACCGACTTCAACGAGATGTCGGTCCGTCTGCGCGCCCGGGCGTCACGCCTGATCAAGCAGCTCGACGCGGCCGAAGGATATCGGCCACAGATTGAGCGCGACCTCGCCAAGCGGCTGGGCGACGCGCTCGACCAGACACCGGCGCCCAAGGCCTGCGCCGCGTGTCAGACCACCAACGAACGCGACGCGCGCTTCTGCAAGGAGTGCGGCGCTCGCCTGTAGCCCTCGTCCGTGATGCCGACCCTTCGTTCGCTCGTTCGTGTCACCTGGCTGCTGATGGCACTGGCGGTTGCCGCCGGTGCCGTCGCCCACGCGCAGGAGATGCCCGATCCGAAGCAGATGTCGGGCATTCCGCGTCCGGTCACGGATCTGCCTGACGGCAGCCTGTCGGTGCGCCTCATCAAGGGCGATCTGGCCAACAACATCGCCGGACATCCGGTCGAGCTCTTCGTCGACGGCAAGGCGCAGACGGTGAACACCGACGACCAGGGGCGCGCGCAGTTCGACAAGCTGCCCGCCGGCGCCACGCTGAGAGCGGTGGCGGTGGTCGATGGCGAACGACTCGAGTCGCAGGAGTTTCCTGCGCCGTCTGCCGGTGCGATTCGCCTGATGCTCGTCGCCACCGATCCTGACCTCGAGCGCCGCAAGGCGGCCGATGCGGCGGCCGCGAGTGCGCCAGCCGTGCCGGGCATCGTCGTGATTGCGGGTGAGTCGCGCATCGTCATCGAGCCTGGCGAAGCGTCGCTGGCGGTCTACTACATCCTCGACATCATGAACACGGCGCGGACGCCGGTATCGCCGAGTGCGCCGTTCGTGTTCGACATGCCGGAAGGCATGGTCGGCACCACGGTGATTCCGGGATCGTCGCCGCTCGCCACGGGCAACGGCCGGCAGATTACGGTGAGCGGGCCATTTCCGCCGGGGAAGACGTCGATTGAGATCGGCGGTTCGATACCGGTCACCAGCGACACGGTGCAGTTCACGCAGGTGTTTCCAGCGACGTTCGAGCAGCCGGTGCTCATCGCCAAGAAGGACGGTGCGCTCACGGTGGTGTCGCCGCAGTTCGATCGCCTGCAGGAGACCGCGGTGGAAGGCACCCCGGTGATCATTGGCGCCGGCAACACGGTGGCGGCAGGCCAGCCCGTCTCGGTGACGATTTCCGGCCTCGCGTATCACAGCAACGCGCCTCGGCTGGTGGCGCTGTGGATGGCGCTGGCGATCGTGGTCGTCGGGCTCGTCTTCGCGTTCAAGCCGGTCGACACGGAGTCGAAGATCAGCGAACAGCGCAAGCTCACCGGCAAGCGCGAGAAGCTGCTGCAGGAACTGGCGCGCCTCGAGCAGGACCATCGCCGCGGCAAGATCGACGCTGTGCACTTCCGGCCGCGGCGCGAGGAACTGGTGAGCGCGCTCGAAGCCGTCTACGGCGCCTTCGACAGCGACGATGTTGACGGCGTCACCCCGCCGTTGAAAGCGCGCCGCGCCGGGGCGTCCTGACGTGTCGGATCCGGACGCGTTCGACCGCGTCGACCTGACAGACCTCTCCAGAAACTTCGGGCGGCGGCGCGCGGTGTCGCGCGTGTCGCTGGCGCTCCGCCGCGGCGACATCCTCGGCCTGCTCGGCCCGAACGGCGCGGGCAAGTCCACGCTGTTGTCGATGCTGGCAACGCTGGTGACGCCCACCAGCGGCACCATTGCCTACGGCCGGTGGAACACAAAGGAGCACGGCGTCGAGATTCGCCGGCGGCTCGGTGTGCTCGGCCATGAGCTGCACCTGTATCCCGAGCTGAGCGCGCGGGAAAACCTGCAGTTCTTTGCCGACCTCTACGACCTGCGCGACGCTGGCGTGGTGGAGCGGGCGCTTGATCAGGCGGGCCTGACCGAGCGGGCCGACGATCAGGTGTCGTCGTTTTCGCGCGGCATGCGTCAGCGCCTGGCGCTCGAGCGGTCGCTGATGCATCAGCCGACGCTGGTGCTGCTCGATGAGCCGTTTACCGGCCTCGACGACCGCGCCGTGGGCATCGTCACCCAGCGCTTTCGCGGGCTCGCCGCGGCTGGGGCGATTCTGGTGGTGGCGACGCACGACCTCGACGTTGCCGACGGCCTGATTACGCGCATGGCGGTGATGCAGGCAGGGAAGCTGCTGCTGGCGACAGACTCGGGCACCAATGTGCGGCAGCAGTACCGCGCCCTGGTCGGAGCCGCCTGATGTTTGCCAGGGTTGCGCTGCTGGTCCTCAAGAAGGACATCGCCATCGAGCTCAGAAGCTACGAGATCATTTCGACCACGACGTTCTTCGCCGCTGCCTGCGTCACGATCTTCTCGTTCGCCTTCACGCGAGACGACGAGACCATGGCCATGTCGGCGGCCGGCATTGTGTGGATCGCCATCGCGTTCTCGGGGACCCTGGCGCTGAGCCGCACGTTCGAGCGGGAGCGCTACGGCGAAACGCTCAAGGCGCTGCTGCTGGCGCCGGCATCGCGGCCGGCCATCTATGTGGGCAAGCTGCTCGGCATCCTCTGTCTGATTTTCGCTACCGAGATCCTGGTAGTGCCAATGGTGGCGCTGATGTTCCAGTCGCCGTTGTTTAATCGCCCCGGCATGTTGCTCGGCCTGCTGGTCACCGGTACGATCGGCTACGCCGCGGTGGGGACGCTGTTTGCGGCGATGCTGGTACGGGCGCGGACGCGCGACGTGATGCTGCCGATTCTGTTGTATCCGATCACCATTCCGGTGATCATTGCGGGCGTCGAGGGGACGACGGCGTTGATGCTGTCGCCGCCAGACGAGGCGATGGCGTCGTTGTGGCTGGCGCTGCTGGCGTTTTTCGACGTCGTGTTCGTGACGCTGTCGCTGTGGATGTTCGAACCGTTGATGACCGAGTAACCACGATGCGCAAAATATTTCTTCCGCTGCTCGTCATCACGGCCGCACTGTTCGCCTACTCGCCGTACTACATCAACCAGGCGCCGTACGAGTCGACGATGCTGCTGGTGCAGAAGATTTTCTACTACCACTTCGCCACGTGGATGGCGGGCGCAACGGCCGTGATCGTCTGCGGCGTGGCCAGCGGCTATTACCTGTTCAAGGGCTCGGTGGTGGCCGATCGCGTCGCCGTGGCCACGGCGGAGCTCGGCGTCATCTTCGGCGCGTTCGGCTTGATCAGCGGCACGTTGTGGGGACGCAAGGCCTGGGGCACGTGGTGGGCCGGCGATGCGCGCGTGTCGATGGCGCTGGTCGCCGAGCTCATCTTCATCGGCTACCTGCTGGTGCGGAAATACGGCGGTCCTGGGTCGGAAAAGCTCTCGGCCGCGATGGGTGTTTTCGGTGCCGCCACGGCGCCCTTCATTTACAAGTCGGTGGACTGGTGGCGGACGATTCATCCGAAGACGAGCGTGATGAGTTCGTTGAACGATACGCCCGGCGGCGTGATCATGTGGAACATCGTGCTGTTCTGCACGCTCGCCTTCATGTTGTTGTTGACGGTCGTGCTCGCCGCGCGCATGCGACTCGAAGAGCTCCGCGCCGACCTGGATCGCCTGTATCTCGAAGCTGAGGACTAAGCCATGTTGCTGCGCACTGTCGCTCTCACACTCACGTCGTTCGTGCTGACCACCGGCATCGCGCTGGCGCAGGCACCGGCCGGGCAGGACGAATTCGTGCCGCTCAGCTCGCTGCCGCCTGGCCAGGAACTGCCAGCCGCGCCACTGGTGCTGGCGTCGTACGCGTCGTTCCTGCTGCTGATGATGTTCTACCTCTGGACCATCTGGCGACGGATCAACAAGGTGGAGCAGGACCTCGACGCCCTGAAGCGTCGTCAGGGGGCCGCGAGCCGTTGACCGCCGGGCACTTCATCTTCATCCCGTCGGTCCTGATGGTGGGTGTCGTGATCGGCTGGATTCTGGGGTCGCGCGCCGCGCGCGATGCGTTCGCGATGGAACTGAAGCGGCGCGAAGAGCGGGCGGAGCGGAAGAAGAACCAGTCACCGACCGGCTGAGAGCCGT
>CADEEX010000281.1 GCA_902826465.1 uncultured Acidobacteriota bacterium | reverse complement strand
GCCGAACTGGTGGGCCGCGCCTCGGTGATGCTCGGTGCCGGCCGCGACCGGGTGGACGACGCCGTCGATCCCGGTGTGGGCATCATGGTGCTGGCTAAGCCTGGCGCCGCGGTGTCAGCCGGCGACGCCGTGCTCGAACTGCACTATCGCGACGCGGCGCGGCGCGACGCCGCCACGGCACTCGCCACACGTGCGATTGTCGTGGGCGACGAGCCTCCGCCCGCAAGTCCCGTGTTGATCGGTGAGGTCCTCTGATGACTGGCATCCTGCAGCCGATTTTCGGCGCCATCGTGATTCTTGGCATCGGCGTCGCCTTCTCCACGAACCGCCGCGCCATCAACTGGAAGACCGTGGCGTGGGGCCTGGGGCTGCAGATCGTTTTTGCCTTCATCGTGCTGAAGACCTCCATCGGGCAGACGGTATTCGAAACACTCGGTGGCTACATCACGCGGCTGCTCGGCTTCTCGGAAGTGGGTGCGGCGTTTGTGTTTGGTCCGCTGGGGAGCGCCACGGTGTGGGGTCGGGCCATGACCGGGGCCATTGGTCCGGAAGGCGCGCAGTACGCGGTGATCTTCGCGTTCCAGATTTTGCCGACGATCATCTTCATTGCCGCGCTGTTCGCGATCCTCTACTACTTCGGCGTCATGCAGCTCGTGGTTCGTGTCTTCGCTGTTGTGATGCATCGGATCATGGGCGCCAGCGGTGCGGAGTCGCTGAACGTTGCCGCCAGCATCTTCATGGGACAGACCGAGGCGCCGCTCACCATCAGGCCCTATCTGCCGGAGATGACGAAGTCGGAGCTCATGACCGTCATGACGTCGGGGATGGCGCACATTTCCGGCGGCATCATGGCGGCGTACATTGCGTTCGGCATTGAAGCCCGGCATCTGCTGACCGCCGTCATCATGACCGCCCCCGGCACCATCATGATGGCGAAGCTGCTGGTGCCTGAAACCGAGATACCGAAGACCATGGGCTCGGTGACACTGAAGATTGAAAAGACCGACGTCAACGTCATCGATGCGGCTGGACGCGGTACGCACGAGGGGCTGCATCTGGCGTTGAATGTCGGCGCGATGCTGATCTCGTTTCTCGCGCTCATCGCGCTGCTCAACGCCATCCTTGGCTATGTGCCGACGCCCGACGGCGGTTACCTGAGTCTGCAGCGGATCTTCGGATGGGTGTTTGCGCCGGTGGCGTGGGCCATGGGTGTGCCGTGGCGCGATGCGCCGGTCATTGGCAACCTGCTCGGCACGCGGATGGCGCTCAACGAGTTCGTCGCCTACTCGCAGCTGGGGCCGCTCAAGGATTCACTCGATCCGAAGTCGTTCACCATCGCAACGTTCGCGCTGTGCGGCTTCGCGAACTTCAGCTCCATCGGCATGCAGATCGGCGGCATCGGTGGCCTGGCGCCGAACCGCCGCCACGATCTGGCCCGGCTTGGTCTTCGCGCGATGTTTGCCGGCACGCTCGCAAACTTCATGACGGCGACCATCGCCGGTTTCCTGCTGTAACGGTCGGCGAAGGCGCAAGGTGAAGGAGCAGTCGGTGAGCGCGCACAGTTATTACGACCGGGTCAAGGACGCCGCCGACGCCGTGCGATCGAAGATCGGCAGCCGCGTCCCCGACGTGGCCATTGTCCTCGGGTCCGGCCTTGGCGATTTTGCCGCCACGCTCGAGAATGCCGTGTCGATCGGTTACGGCGACTTGCCGCACTGGCCGGCGTCGAACGTCATCGGTCACGAAGGGCGGCTGGTGGTCGGCGACGTGCGGGGACGCACCATCGCCGCGTTGGCCGGCCGTTGCCACCTTTATGAAGGGCACGACGCCCGCACCGTCACGTTCGCGACGCGCGCGCTGGGCCTGCTCGGTGTGAAGACGCTGCTGCTCACCAACGCCGCCGGTGGCATCAATGTCGGCTTCGCCCAGGGCACGCTGATGGTGATCGATGATCACATCAACCTCACGGGACACAATCCGCTCAGCGGCAGCAACGATGAGCGGTTCGGCGTCAGGTTCCCCGACATGAGCGAGGTCTACTCGCGGCGCTTGCGCGCCGTCGCAGACGAGGCGGGCAAGGCCAACAACATGCTGCTGCCACACGGCATCTACGTGGCGCTTCTCGGTCCGAGTTACGAAACGCCGGCGGAGATCCGCTTCCTGAGGACCATTGGCGCCGACGCCGTCGGCATGTCCACCGTGCCGGAAGCGATTGCCGCGCGGCACATGGGGATCGAGGTACTCGGCATCTCGTGCATCACCAACATGGCGGCCGGTGTGCTGCCGCAGCCGCTCGATCATCACGAAGTGATGGAGACCGCGCGTCGAGTCCGCGGCCAGTTCATCGCGCTCCTGGAAGCCATCATTGAGCGGATCTGAACGCCTCATCGCCGCGGCACGTCAGGCCAGGGAATTCGCCGTGGCCGGCTTCTCTGGCTTCAAGGTCGGCGCCGCGCTCGAGACGGCCGATGGCCAGATCATTACCGGCTGCAACGTCGAGAATGCCACGTACGGACTGACCGTTTGCGCCGAGCGCGTCGCCGTGTTCAAGGCCCTCTCCGAGGGGCATCGATCCTTCGTCCGTGTCGCTGTCGTCGCTGACACCGAAGCGCCGACGCCGCCCTGCGGCGCCTGCCGGCAGATTCTGTGGGAGTTCGGCGGCGACCTCGAAGTCGTGCTGGCCAATCTGACCCACCACAAAGGCACGCACCAGATGAAGGACCTGCTCCCGCTTCCGTTCGACGCCCGCCTGCTCTAGAACACACTACAATTCTTAAGCCCTGAGATGTCAGACGTCTGACGTCAGACGTCTGATTTGTTGAGCCCTGAGACCTGAGATGCTGCCGACGATTGCGCGAGAAGACGATGTCGTGGTGATGATTGACCAGCGGAAGCTCCCCGCCAAGGAGCTGTACGTGCGCTGCAAGACGGCGCCTGAAGTGGCGCGTGCCATCAAGGCGATGGTGATTCGCGGCGCACCGGCCATTGGCGTGGCGGCGGCCATGGGGATTGCCCTCGGGACGCGGCGAAGCACCGCGACCGGCACCCAGAAGTTCGCGGCCGAGTTCGCGCGTACCTGCGACATGATGGCGGCGACCCGGCCCACGGCCGTCAACCTGTTCTGGGCCATCGATCGCATGAAGCAATCGCTGGCGGCCGGTGTGCAGGCGGGCGAGTCGGTGGATCAGCTCAAGGACCGGCTCGATCGCGAAGCCGACGCCATTCACGACGAAGACGTCGCCAATTGCCGGAAGATGGGCGCCTACGGCGCCGACGTCGTGCCGCAGGAGGCACGGATTCTCACTCACTGCAACGCCGGCGCGCTGGCGACCGCCGGCTACGGCACGGCGCTCGGGGTGATTCGCGGCGCTGTGGAAGCCGGAAAGCGTGTGACCGTGTTCGCCGACGAGACGCGGCCGTTTCTGCAGGGCGCCAGGTTGACCGCCTGGGAACTGGTCCGCGACGGGATTCAGACGACCGTCATCACCGACAACATGACCGGCGCACTCATGCGCCAGGGCAAGGTCGACCTGGTCGTGGTGGGCGCCGACCGCATCGCCGCCAACGGCGATACCGCAAACAAGATCGGCACGTACAGTGTCGCGGTCCTCGCGCGCGAGCATCAGATTCCGTTCTACGTGGCCGCGCCGCTCTCGACGATCGACCTGAAGACCCCCGACGGCTCGCACATTCCCATCGAAGAGCGCAACGCGCGTGAAGTGACGCACGTCGGCAGTTCGCAGCTGGCGCCGGTCGGTGCGCTGGTGTGGAATCCGGCGTTCGACGTGACGCCGCACCACCTGATTGCCGGCATCATCACCGAGCGCGGCATCTTCCGCGCGCCCTACACAGAGTCGCTGCGCCGGGCGTTCGAGTAGATGCGCGTGCTCGGCATCGAAACGTCGTGCGATGAGACGTCGGCCTCGGTCGTCGAGACCACCGGCGATGACGCACGTCCCTGGTCGATTCGGTCGAACGTCGTCGCGTCGCAGGTGCCGATTCACCGCGAGTGGGGCGGCGTCGTGCCGGAATTGGCCTCCCGCCAGCACCTGCGCGACATCTGCGGCGTCGTCGATCGCGCGTTGCTCGATGCAACCACCACGTGGCCCGACCTCGGCGCGATCATGGTGACGCAGGGGCCCGGCCTCGTCGGATCGCTGCTGGTGGGGCTGTCGTTCGCGAAGGCCGCGGCGTCAGCCTCGGGGCTCCCGCTGGTGGGCGTCCATCACCTGGCCGGCCACATCGAGTCGATCGTGCTCGAGCACGGCGAGGTGCCGCTGCCATCGGTGGTGCTGGTCGTGTCTGGCGGGCATACCAGCCTCTACCTGATCGAACGGCCAGGCGAGTACCAGCTCCTGAGCCGCACGCGTGACGATGCCGCCGGCGAGGCCTACGACAAGGTGGCCCGGCTGCTGGGCCTGGGGTATCCAGGCGGCCCTGTCATTGATCGGTTGGCCAAGCTGGGGAACGATCGCGCCGTGTCGCTGCCATCGACACGGCTGACGCATGCCGATCGGAACGCCCCGCAACTCAAAGGTGATCTCGACTTCAGTTTCAGCGGCCTCAAGACGGCAGTCTTGCGCTACGTGAAGGGGCGACCGCCGCTCTCCGAGAGCGAAGTCGCGGATCTCTGTGCCAGTTTTCAGCGGGTCGTCGTCACCACGCTCATCGATCGCGCGTTCGTGGCCGCCCGTCGGTATCAGGCCCGGAGTGTCGGCGTGGCCGGCGGTGTGTCGGCGAACAGCCGCCTCCGCGCCGACCTCAAGACGTACGGCGATGCCCGCGAAATGCCCACCTATGTGCCAAGCCTCAAGTTGAGCACCGACAACGCGGCCATGATCGCGGCTGCAGGGCTGAGGAAGATCGCCGCCGGCATCACGTCGCCGCTCGACATCAATGCGGATGCGGCACTGGCGCTTTAGGGGTTCAGGGGTTCAAGGGTTCAGGGGGTTCTCGAAACTACTGACGGCCGAAGCGGCTGGCACCGTCTCCTCGCAAGTACTGTCCAAGACTGGACAGAGCCGCGGATACGCGCACGCACAGCGTGTCGAGGTGCGCGACCGACGAGGCACTCCAATACCCCCGCGCTTCTCCGTCAATGATCAGATCACGAAGTTCATGCACTGACCCTCTCGCGACGAACACGTATTGAGCGAACTCCCTAGGGCGGAACCGTCCAAATCCCTCTGCGATGTTTCGAGGAACCGAACCGGCGGCGTCCCGGAGCTGACTGCAATATCTGACGTCTGCTTTGACGACCGGTAGTGCAGATAGTTCGTACACCAGACGTCGCAGCTGATCTGCCATCTGCCAAACCTCCAGTTCCTCGACATGCCTCGCGCCCATCCCATTTGTGGGAGCATATTCAGTACCGTCGTCGAACGTAAGAATGCTGAACCCCTGAACCCCTGAACCCCTGAACCTTTGAACCTCCTGAACCCCGCATGACCGTCTTCACCGACTATCTCTGGTTCAACACACGCGAGCGTCACGAATTTCTGCGCATCACCGACGACGTGGCCGCCATCGTCGCGAAGAGCGGCGTCAAGGAAGGGATGGTGCTGGTGTCGGCGATGCACATCACCGCCGGTGTGTTCGTGAACGACTGGGAAGATGGCCTGCTGCACGACTTCGATGTCTGGCTCGAGAAGCTGGCGCCGGCAGGTCTGCGCTACCGGCATCATCAGACCGGCGAAGACAACGCCGACGCGCACTTGAAGCGGACCATCATGGGCCACCAGGTCACGCTGCCAATCACCAACGGCGCGCTCGATCTCGGACCCTGGGAGCAGCTGTT
The DNA here is from genome assembly GCA_902826465.1 of uncultured Acidobacteriota bacterium. Classification (GTDB taxonomy): domain Bacteria; phylum Acidobacteriota; class Vicinamibacteria; order Vicinamibacterales; family CAVVIG01; genus CADEEX01. The sequence goes on along the minus strand of CADEEX010000281.1, from coordinate 328 downwards.
CTACGCGGAGTTCGACGGTCAGCGAAAGAAGCGCGTCGTCGTGAAGGTGATGGGCGTGTGAGTCGCCGATTCCCTGAGCGTCCGATCGTCGGCGTCGGCGCGGTGGTGGTTGGCCACGATGGCGTGCTGCTGGTGCGCCGCGGCCAGCCACCGCTGCTCGGTGAGTGGAGCCTGCCTGGAGGAGCCGTCGAAGTGGGCGAGTCCGTCGCCGACGCGCTCGTGCGCGAGGTGCGCGAAGAAACGGGTCTCGAGGTCGAGGTCGGCGTCCTGCTCGACGTGTTCGACCGTATCCACCACGACCAGACGGGTAGTGTCGAATATCACTACG
>CADEEX010000280.1 GCA_902826465.1 uncultured Acidobacteriota bacterium | reverse complement strand
TGTTTTACGGCGTGCAGCAATGGTCGCCGACGGAGGAATTCGCGCGCACGCCCACGTATGGAACGTTCGAGGGTGCCCCGAGTCCCGCTGCCGCCGCGGTTGCCGTCGCGTTGCCGGCGCCTAGTGGCTCTCGAGGGATCGCAGTTCCATCGACAACTCTGACGTCAGCGGACGCCGCCCGTGGTGCGGCGCTCTATTCCGTCAACTGCGCCGCCTGCCATCAGGACGACGGCGACGGCATTCCGGGTGTGTTCCCGTCATTGGTGGGCGATGCGGCGGTGAGACGCGCCGATCCGACCGAGCACATCACGATCGTCCTGAACGGCAGAACGGGCGAACTTGACGGCGTCGACTACACCTCGCCAATGCCGGCCTTCAAGGGGACGCTCAACGACGCCGACATCGCCGCTATCGTGAACCATGAACGCACAAGCTGGGGCAACTCGGCGCCCTTGGTCAGCGCTGCCGAGGTCGCCAAGCTGCGCCGGTGACGAGCCCGGTCGTCCTTCCAGCACGTCGAGCTTGGCTGGAGCGTTTACACTTTCGACCACGCCGGTCCAGCGCATAGGCGCGTGAGTCACACCGATGACGATTTTCACGATCGGGCACTCCACGCGTCCGCTCGACGAGTTTGTCCGCCTCCTCAGAGCACACAACGTGCAGCGGGTCGTCGACGTGCGGACGATGCCACGTTCGCGACACAATCCGCAATTCAATCGCGACGAGCTCTCGCCGGCTCTGCACCGGAGAAAGATCCACTATCGACACATGCCCGGGCTGGGCGGCTTGCGCCGTGCGCGGCCAGACTCCGCGAATGGCGGGTGGCGCAATGCCAGCTTTCGCGGCTATGCCGACTACATGCAGACGCAGGAGTTCGACGACAGCCTGGAGCGCTGCATTGACCTCGCGACACGGGAGCGTGTCGTGTTGATGTGCGCAGAGGCGGTGCCGTGGCGCTGTCACCGCTCGCTGATTGCTGACGCGCTGCTGGCCAGGGGCATCACTGCGAGTGAGATTGCCAGCCGTATCCGCGTGCGGCCGCATTCACTGACGCCGTTCGCACGTGTTGACGGCGTGCGCGTCACCTATCCTGACCCGGGAAAGACGCAAGCCGCCGCTGGAACTGTACCGACCAGATAGCGCGCGGCAGGCTGCAATCACCCGGTACACGAGTGCCTGCATCCTTGCGTGGCAGACGAGAGCGGACACGGCCCGCGCGGTCGAGCGCAACCCCAAGGTACGCACGTGGGCACGATGCCGCGTCGGATTGGCACACGCGTGTCAGCGTTGCGGCGCTCTCTCTCTCCGCTTCCCCCCGAAGGGCAAGACGATGCGTGCGCCGAGCACACGCTCCCGTCGCTGTTCCGCCTCGAGGTTCAGCCCTCGCGCCTTCAACAAATCCGTCAACGCAATCATCCCAATCAGGCGCCGGTGTACCCGGTCGAGCACGGGAAATCTCGTCAATCCCGTTTCGGCCATCCGATAGACAACTACGCGGAGCGACTCGTCCGGATAGGCGACGATGGGCCGGGTCTCCAGGATCGCTGCCAGCGGCGCGACCCCATCGTCTGGCGCCGTGTCGGCCACTGCCTGCAGTTCGTTGCGCGTGACCACGCCGACCAATTCCTGGTCGTGCCCGATCACCGGGTACAAGCGTTGGCGCCGGCGCGATGAATCGCCGTGCAGCGAGTGGCTCAGCGTGTCGTACGCGGCGTCTACAGGCAGCGCGACGATACTGGTGCGCATCACTTCCCGGACGAACAGAATCTCCAAGGGGTCGACGGCGTATTCGCGGCTCAGGTGATATCCACGCCGGGCAATCTTCTCCGTGAGGATGGACCGGCGCAGCGTGAGCACGGTGAATCCGTACGCGACGGTGACGGCCACGAGCAGCGGCAGCACCATGTTGAGGTCGTGCGTGAGCTCGAGGGCGAACACCACGCCGGTCAGCGGCGATCGCATCGTGCCACCGAGAATCGCCCCCATGCTCACCAACGGCCAGAAGCCAAGGCCCTCGGCAGGGAGGAACCAGGCTTCCACGCCGCCCAGTGCACCGCCCATCATGAGCAGCGGCGCGAGCACGCCGCCAGAGGTGCCCGACCCCAGCGAGACCGACCAGATGACGGACTTGACGATGAGGACGCCGAGGATCATGGGCCCCCCGGCGTCGCCCTTCAGCAGATCTCCAATGACGTCATATCCGACGCCGAGCGCCTGGGGAAATATCCAGCCGCCGATGCCGATTACGAGGCCGCCAATGGCCGGCCACCACATCCAGTGGATGGGGAGGTGCTGAAAGGCGTCCTCCGACGCATACACCGCCTGCGTGAGCAAGGCGGACAATGCTCCGGCCAGCAGCCCGGCGAGGACGCACCCGAGCAGGCCCTGCGGGCCGATGAGCGCGGGATGCGCTGGCACGACGAACAGCGGTCCCACGCCGATGATGTACCGGCGCATCGCGGCCGCCATGGCGCTGGCGAGGGCGACCGGGATGAAGCTGCGCGGCTTCCACTCGAAGAGCAGAAGTTCGACGGCCAGGAGCACCGCCGCAAGCGGCGCCGCAAAGGTCGCGGACATGCCAGCCGCCGCGCCGGCCACCAGGAGCGTCTTGCGCTCTGCGCTGGTCAGGTGGAAGAACTGCGCGATCAACGATCCGACCGCGCCGCCCGTCATGATGATTGGTCCTTCCGCACCGAACGGTCCACCCGACCCGATCGAGATGGCGGACGAAAGTGGCTTGAGGACCGCCACTTTGGGATCGAGACGGCTGCCGTTGATGAGGATGGCCTCGATCGCTTCCGGAATGCCGTGCCCCCTGATACGCTCCGAGCCGTATCGCGCCATGCCGCCGATGACGAGCGCGCCGGCGACGGGTACGAGAATCACCCACGGTCCGAGCGTATGCCCTTCAGGCGTGACCAGCGCCGTGCTGATCCGCTGAAAGAAGAACAGATTTGTAAAGAAGCCGATGAGCGTGAGAAGACCCAGTGCGACGTAGGCGCTGACGACGCCGATGACGAGTGCGAAGGCCGCGATCATCAACAGCCGCGGCGTGGTGGTGAAGTCCGCGAGGTCCGCGGCGATGTCGTGCGAGCGAGTGCCAGCGATCACGATATATTGAGTCCCATATAAATCAACGATATCAACATGCGTGACAAAACGCCAACCGTGACGACTGCTGCGTCGCGCGCGCGCCAGCCTGGCCGCAGTCCCGACTCCCGTGAGCCGGCGCGTTCACCGCGCGTAGCGAACCAGCCTGCGGATCCCGTGACCCATCCACCGGACGTACGCGTGGCGCTCGACGCCTTCCGGCGCATCGTGCAGGCGTTGCGGGCCGGTCGCGACGGCGACGACCAGGGAGGGCTGGGCAGCGCACAACTGTTCGCCCTTCAGCAGATTGCTGAACATCCTGGTGCGTCAATCAATAGCGTCGCGGAACTCACCTGTACGCATCAGAGTTCCGTGTCGGTGGTGATTCAACGGCTTGTCGAGCAGAAGCTTGTCGGGAAGGTCGCGTCGAGTACGGATCGGCGTCAGCGGCGGCTCGTGGTCACGGCGGCGGGGCGCCGTCTGTTGAGTCGAGCGCCGCTCGCGGCGCAGGGGCACCTGATCGCCGCCATCGCCGCCTTGCCTGCCGCCGAACGCCGCGTGTTCGCGAAGTCGCTGGGCGCCGTCGCGCAGCTGATGGCTCCCGGTGGTGCGACGCTGCACCCTCCGATGTTCTTTGAAGACCATCCGGACGGCGAGCACCGACCGCGCGCGGGGAAAGGCGGGCGTCGGGCATTGGAGCGGTGAACGGGACCGGATCGAAAGCGACGAAACGACCGTCGATCCGAGACAGGCAAGTCAGACGGCCCGATCACGTCGTTCGCGGACGTGAGCGCGCGCGGTCATCGTTGCGCGGGAGCCGGCGTGACGCGGCTCTGACGCCAACGGTCAGCGCCGTTACTCAGAGGCGCAAGATCAAGGTGTATTAGTCTGGCACTCGCCTGTGGCTATGCCTGATGTTGCCGAGCGACAGTCCCGCCTCACGTCTCCTCCGAGACGGCGATCGGCCAACCACCCGGCCAGCGTCTCGGCTGCCGTGCACCGTGCGTCAGGGCTCCCCGGCTCTTAGTCCGCCCGCCCAGGCGTCGTAAGAGTCGCGCCCTTCTTGGCAAAGATCATGGCGAGCAGCTGTGCGGGCTTTGTCTGGCTGGCATTCTTCGACACCTCATGGGTTGCCCCAGGCTGTTCGTAGAACATCTGGCTGTCGTGTACGTCTTCTCAGCGCCTTGTTCAGAGACCTTGGCGAGTGAAGCAACGGCGCCTCGACGGGTCATGGTCATGGTCGGAGAGTGTAAATCGGCCGATGCCTCAGTGCGCGCATATTCTGGCCGCCTTCGACACAAGTCTTCTGTGCATGTCTGAGATCGAGATCGGATGCGCGTCGACTCCGGCCTGTGCGGTTGGCTCCGCCATTGGCCAAGTCACGTCGCCACCACGATCACGCTGCTCGGGCGCCTCGCCACAGTGACGTGGCATCGCAACCAATGTCACGATTCACGCGCGAGTCTATCCGTAGGCCTCCATCTTGATATGCGCCCGCGGGACGGCCAGCGCATCCAGGTGTCCAAGCATGGTCTCCATAAAGCGTGGCGCCGGCGTGGTGCCCTGAGCCGCCGCCGCGCGCCGTTCGCGTACGCTCACACCGGGACCGCACACGAACACGCGCGATGTCGGATGGGCGACGAGAATCGTCCGAAGCAGGTCGAAATCAATGCGACCGCGTGCGACGTTCGCTTCGCCAGGCAAGGGGCCGTTCTCGCGAGTCAGCCGGTGAATGACCTGCACCCGTTCGCCCCAGTAAGCCCGGATGGCTCGCAGTTCGCTCCGAAAGATTACGTCCTGCCACGTCCGATTGGAATAGACGAACGTGTGACGGATGTGTGAATGGCGCCGAAGCGAGTCCTTGAGGATGGAAAGGTTCGCAACGCTGCCTGAGCCGGCGCACAGGTGGAGCACGTGATCCGTCTCGGCGGCCGCTTCGTCGGTCAGTGTGTACGTTCCAACAAAGCCGCGCAGGGTCAGCGCATCACCGGCGCGCACCTCGTGGACAAGAAATCCGGAAAGCAGCGGCGGGAATGGGGCGTCGCTCGGATCGAACACCTCTTCCTTCACCGTTATCGCGACGCAGGGTTCGTCGGGCGCCGAACTCAACGAGTATGCGCGGGGCGCCTCGCGGCGGCGCTTGAGCTGTTCCAGAGATCCGACGATCGAACGCAGTTCCGCGAACTGGTGCGGGTCGATGGTGACGTACTGGCCAGCGCGGTAGCCGGCGGGCGCGCCGAGATCGAGCCGCAGAGTCTTGGTGTGCGGAGTATTGACCACCGAGTCCCGGATGACGGCCCTGAACTCCGAGACGCTCGGCGTCACTCGTGCGGTAGGCGCCGAGGCACTCATGTGCCTGCCTCGCCCGGCCACGCGACCGTGAGCAAGAAGGCACTGTCGTGGACGGCTGTGACGTCGTGGAGCACGTTCTGGTCGAGGGCGAGCAGTCCGCCGTCCTGAAGGTTGAATGTCCGGCCATCCGCTCTGACGATGATGTGTCCGGCGACCACATGAATTGAGGTTGAGCCCTTTGCGTGATGGCCCGGCATAGCCGAACCCCGCTTTAATGCAATGAGGATGACGCGCAGGTCGCCGAACTTCGCGAGCGTCCTGGCGTTCTGCCCACTATCTCTCTCCGGCTCGTCGCCGAGTTGACGCAGCTCCCTGGCCAAGTCGAACTCGAGGACTGGAGTCGCCTTGGGCGGGTCGTGTGGTCTTCGCGGCTTCCCATCGTCGTTCGATGACGCTTTAAGCTGCACAATGAATGCAACTTTATCACAATCCTCCGGGCCTCCAGTTCGGGCAACCGACGACCTCGCCGTCTACCCTTCGCTGCCCAGCCTCAGGCCGCAGCGGCGTGTCGCAGCATCACGAGAAGCATGCGTGTCGGGGACCGAGCCTCGACGGCGTGTACCCCACCGGCGGGGAGCCGGGCGATCGTGCGGGTGTCGCCTCCACGGGCGCGCCAGCGTTCGTCACGTCAAGCGTTCCGGCGAGCACCAGGACGAGAGCGTCGAACGGGGACGAGTGCTCGGTGAGGCCCTGG
>CADEEX010000279.1 GCA_902826465.1 uncultured Acidobacteriota bacterium | reverse complement strand
GCTCGACGCCATCACGACCTGGGGCACGGAGATCGGACTGGCGTTTCAGATTGTGGACGACATCCTCGACGTCGAAGGCAGCGCCGCGGAACTCGGGAAGACCGCCGGCAAGGACGCCGCGGGTGACAAGCCGACCTATCCCTCGCGGTTCGGGCTGGCGGAGTCCAAACAGATGGCCCGCGACTGCGGCGCACGCGCCGACGCCGCTCTGTCGCGTGCAGGGCTCACCCACGCCTGGCTCGGCCACATGGCGTCGTGGGTCCTGACGCGCAGAAACTGACCGCGACAGGGCGATGACGTCGCGCAAGCTGCGCCTGGATGCGCTCATGCTCGAACGTGCCATGGTGCCGTCGCGCGAACGCGCGCGCGCGCTCATTCTGGCCGGGCACGTCCGTGTCAACGGCCAGCCGGTCACGAAGGCCGGCGCCGCCGTCGCCACCGACGCTGACGTGACGCTCGACACACCCGACCACCCGTACGTGGGCAGGGGCGGGATCAAGCTCGCACATGCCCTCGAGGTGTTCGCCATTGATGTGACGGGGCGACGGGCGCTCGATGTCGGAGCCTCAACCGGCGGATTCACGGATGTCCTGCTGCAACGTGGGGCGCGCGACGTGGTGGCGATCGATGTCGGCCACAATCAGCTCGATTGGAAGCTCAGAAGTGACCCGCGCGTCCTCTCGCGCGAAGGGGTCAATGCCCGGTCGCTCACCTCGACAGATGTCCCGCACCCTGTCGACGTCGTCACCATCGACGTCTCGTTCATTTCGCTGCGCCTCATCTTTCCGTCCCTGCCGGCGTTCCTGATGCCGGGTGCAGACGTCGTCGCGCTGGTCAAGCCGCAGTTTGAAGCCGGGCGCGAAGAGGTGGGCAAGGGCGGCCTGGTCACCGACCCCGCCGTGCACGACGCCGTGCTGGCCCGCGTCACCGACGATGCCGCGGCCGTCGGGTTCGTGCGGGCGCACATGACACCGTCGCCGATTACCGGCGCAACCGGCAACCGCGAATTCTTCCTGCATCTCCGGCTCCCGACGGTCGCGTGACGCCCCTCGCCCCTCGAACCTCGACGCTCGGCTGGCGAGTCGCGGCTCTCGACTAAACTAGGCGCCTCGATGGCCCTGCTGCCCCTCCCGCCCGTCACACGCATCGGAATCGTCGCCAAGTCGCACCTGAGTGCCGCGACACCACACCTCGTCGACATCGAAGCGTGGCTGGCGGCGCGACAGGTGTCGGCCGTTTTCGAAACCGACACCGCCGAGTTGATGCCGCCTGCCGCCGGCCGGCAAATCGGGGTCAAAGAGGCGCTGGTGCGCGACGTCGACATGGTGCTCGTGCTTGGCGGCGATGGCACGCTGCTGGGCATGGCCGACCGCATTGGCGAGGCCGGTTCTGGCATTCCGGTGCTCGGCGTCAATTTCGGCAGTCTGGGCTTTCTGACCGAGGTGACGCTGCCCGAGCTTCACCGCGCGCTGGAGTCGGCGATCGAAGGCCATGCGTTCCTGGAGGAACGCCTGATGCTGCGGTCGCTGACGCGACGCGATGGACGCGACTTCCGCCGCCACGTCGCGCTCAACGACGCGGTCATCACCAAGGCCGCCCGTTCGCGCATGATCGACCTGTCGGTGTTTGTGGGCGAGGAGTTCGTGACCCGCGTCAAGGCGGACGGGCTGATCATCGGGACTCCCACGGGATCAACCGCGTACAATCTCGCGGCCGGCGGGCCGATCGTTCAGCCGACGGTCGACGCGCTGCTGATCACGCCGATCGCGCCGCACACGCTGACCAATCGTCCCATCGTCATCCCGGGATCGTCGATCGTGCGCGTCCAACCCAATATGCTCGAACGCGATGAAGTATCGATTACGTTCGACGGACAGATCGGATTCGAACTGAGAGCCGGTGACGAAGTGACGGTGCAACGCACCGAACGGCCGCTGCGGATCGTCAAGCCCTCGACGCGCAGCTACTTCGAAATCCTGCGAACGAAGCTGAAGTGGGGCGAGCGCTAGCGGCCGCGTGCCGCGAGACGGCGATTCCGGAAATACTGCACCTGAAATTTCTGCACGTTGCGGTTGTGCTCGTCGAGCGTCCGTGCGAATTCGTGGGAACCGTCGTTGCGACTCACGAAGTACAGATACGGGGCATCCGCCGGACTCAGCGCGGCGTCGATTGAGTCGCTGCCCGGTGCCGCAATCGGCCCCGGCGGCAGCCCGGGATAGCGGTAGGTGTTGTACGGCGAGTCGAGTTGCAGATCGTCCCTCCGCAGGTTGCCGTCATAGCGACCCGCCCGCTGGAGTGCATAGATCACGGTGGGATCGCATTGCAGCGCCATGCCGATGCGCAGGCGGTTCGCATATACCGCCGCCACTTCGGGCCGCTCATCGGCCTTGCCCGTTTCCTTCTCGACAATCGACGCCAGGGTCACCAGTTCCCGGATGCTCAACCCACGAGCCCTGGCCCGCTCCTGCATCTCTGGCGTCAGCACCTTGAGAAATCGGTCGACCATCGCGGCCACCAGCGTCGCCGCGTCTGCGCGTCGCGGCATCGAGTAGGTGTCAGGAAACAGATAGCCTTCGAGATCCGGGGCGCGCGGGTCGAGGGCGCGAATCGGCGCCGGGTCGCGGGCGGCCGCCACAAAGGCCGCCGCAGGGCCGACCCCACGCGATTCCGCCAGCCGCGCCATTTCTGCGATGGTCAGCCCTTCGGGAATCGTGATCGTCATCTGCGCGACGTCGCCGCGCGCGATCTTCGCGAGCACCTGGGCCGGCGTCAGCGGCGCAGCGAAGCGATACTCCCCCGCCTTCAGTCGCCGCGCGTCGCCGCTCAGCCATAACGCGGCACGAAATGTCAGCGTGTCGCGAACAACGCCGCTGCGCACGAGCGATTGCCCGATCGACGCCGTGCTCGAACCCGGAGGAATGTCGACAAATTGCTCCGCTCCGTCGAACGCCTTGAACGGCGTCTGCAGGTGCGATGACATCACAGCGCCCGCCGCTCCGAGGGCGACAAGTCCGGCAAGGAGGAGCCCGAAGAGAAGCTTCATCGTGAGTGACGGTCCAGATAGTCCTGCAGAATCACCGCCGCGGCCGCGGCGTCCAGTTGTGCCTTGCGCTTGCGCCAGTCGCGTTCATGGACCGCCAGCCGGCTCTCAGCCTCGACACTGGACAGCCGTTCGCCTTCCGTGACGACCGGAATCGCGAGTCGCCGACGGAGGGCATCGACAAACCGGGACACCTCGGCGGTCTGGTCGGTCGCGTCGCCGTTCAATCGGGTCGGCAGGCCGACGACCACTTCGCCCACGCCGTCCTCTTCAGCTGCCAGTTCGGCGATCGCCCGCAACACACGGTCAAGGGCGTTGTTGGCCTGCACCTGAAGCGTCGAATGCGGGCGCGCGAGCGTCCGTGTGAGGTCGCTGATCGCGATCCCGATACGACGGCGGCCAACATCGAGCGCCAGTGCACGCATACGCAGATGTTATTATTCCCGCGTTTCCCCGGAACAGATGCGCAACCGACGCCAGGCGGGCTTCGCCGCGGTCCTGCTCTTCGTCACGACCGCGCTCGTGGCCCAGCAGCCCGACCGTGTTCAGACCGAAGCCCTGTCGCGCCGCGCGGCCGATCGACTCGCAACGTTGCACGCGGAGGCCGATCGTCTCGCCTCCGACGAACGCACGCTCCTTGGCGATCTCCGTCGTCTTGAAGTGGAGCGTCAGATCCGTCTCGAAGGAGTGCGACAGGTCGAGCAGGACGCGGCGCAGGTCGAGCGCGATCTCGGGGCTCTCAACACCCAGGTGGCCACGCTGCAGCAGCAGGAGCGCGACCAAGCGCCTCGGTTGCGTGCGCGACTGGTCAGCCTCTACAAACTCGGGCAGGGCCGCTACGTGCGGCTGCTCTTCTCCACGACCGACGTCAGGCAGATCGTCCGCGCCACGCGCACGGTGGCGGCGCTCGCCAGCCAGGATCGCGCTGACGTGGCCAGGCATCAGGCTCGACTCGTCGCGCTCGAGGCTTCGCGAGGCACGCTCGAGGAACGCCGCGCGCGGCTGGCAGCGCTCCGGGCAAACGCGGTGCGGGCCGGCGAGGCGGCCGCAAAAGCCGTGGAGGCGCGCAATCGGCTCATCACCGACATCGACGAGCAGCGCGACCTGAACGCCAGGCTGTCCGGCGAACTCCAGGGGGCGCAACAACGCCTGCAGCAGGCGCTCGCCAGCGCGACGGCCGGCGGCGCCGCTGCGGCGCCGACACTGCCGATCCAGCCCTTCAGGGGCGATCTCGACTGGCCTGTCACCGGCACGGTGCGGCAGGAGTTCGGGCGCCCGGCACGTGGTGGCACCGCGGTCAACGGGATCGATCTCGCCGCCGCGGAAGGCACCCCCGTTCACGCGATTCATGACGGCACCGTGATGTTTGCCGGCCCGTTCGCCGGCTATGGCCGGCTGGTCATCGTCGATCACGGTGGGCAGGCGTTCTCGTTGTACGGGAACCTGCGTGAGGAGACGACGACCCAGGGGCAGCGCGTCACACGAGGTCAACCGCTGGGTACCGTCGGGGTGGCGACCACCGGCGCGACGGGGCTGTACTTCGAACTCCGCATCGACGGTCGCCCGGTCGATCCCTTACAATGGCTGCGGAAACCATAGCCATGTCCCCATCTGCTCGACGCTTGGTATTGTGGATTTCGGCGCCGCTGCTCACCTTCACTCTGGTGGGAAGCCTGCTGAACAAGGTCACGGCGGATCAGGACACCTATCCGCACCTGTCGGTCTTTCAGGATGTCGTGCGTCACATCTCGAGCAACTACGTCGAGAAGGCCGACATGGACAAGGTGATGGCTGGCGCGATGCACGGCCTCGTCGAAGGGCTCGATCCCGACAGCGCGATCCTGACCGCCGAACAGGTGAAGCAGGTCGAAACAAGCGCCGCGCTCCCGACCGGCGACATCGGGCTCGACCTCACCCGGCAGTACTACCTGCGCGTGATTGCCAGCCGCGACAATTCCCCAGCGGCCCGCGCGGGCATTCGCACCGGCGACTACGTGCGCCTGATCGGCGACACGCCCACGCGCGACATGTCGGTCTTCGAAGGCATGCGTCGGCTGCGCGGCGCACCAGGCACCAAGATTTCGCTGACGATTATTCGCGGCAGCACGCAGGACCCGCACATCGTCGAACTCACGCGTGAGGCGACGCCCACCGTGGACGTCACGTCGAAGATCGTCGCCCCCGGTATCGGCTACGTGCGCGTGGCCGCCGTCGGACCGAGGACGGCCGACCAGGCGAAGGCCCAGGTTGCAGAACTCACCAAGAACGGCGCCACGAAACTGATCGTCGATGTTCGACGGGCCTCTGGCGGATCGCTCGACGGCGGACTGGCGCTGGCGCGACTCTTCGTCGCCAAGGGCACGCTCGCGTCGCGTGAAACCCGCGGCAGTCAGCCGGTCGTCGTGGCGGCGGCTACCGGCGATGGCGCCGTGACCCAGCCAACCACCGTTCTCATCGACAACGGCACGTCGGGCGCAGCCGAACTCTTCGCATCGGCGCTCCTCGGCAACAGCCGCGCCGACCTGATCGGCGAACACACAATCGGTCGCGCCGGAACACAGAAGCTGGTCCGGCTACCGGACGGTACCGGACTCTGGCTCACCAGCACGCGGTTCCTGACGCCGTCCGGCACCCCGCTGCACGAGAAGGGGCTCGAACCCACAGTGCCCGTCAATGAACCAGACGTCGAGTTCGGTCAGAGTCCAACGACCGATCCGATTCTCGACAAGGCACTCGAACGTCTCGAGGTCAAGAAGGCGGCCTAGTCGGTCTCGACATCACTACATCTCGACATCACCACATCTCAAGATTTGCTATACTGTCCTTTCGTCTAACGTCTTTGTTCGCAAGACATAGGCGCGTAGCTCAGGGGTTAGAGCGCCTGCTTGACACGCAGGAGGTCGGTGGTTCGATTCCACCCGTGCCTACCAGCATTGTTTTCCCATGAGCCAGGTCAACGTCACACTGCCAGACGGGTCGACACGCACCGTCCCCGTCGGCGCGCCGGTGCGCGCTGTCGCCGAGAGCATCTCGCCCGGGCTCGCCAAGGCCGCCCTGGCCGGGATCGTCGACGGCAAGCTCGTCGACCTGACGTTTCCG
>CADEEX010000278.1 GCA_902826465.1 uncultured Acidobacteriota bacterium | reverse complement strand
GGCGGTGAACAGAGCGGCAATATCGAGACGGTCGGCTTCGAGATGTACATGAAGCTGCTCGAAGAAACCGTGCGCGAGCTGAAGGGCGAAGACATCGACGACGACGTACGCGCGACTGTGAACCTGAAGATCGATCTGAAAATCGACGAGTCGTACGTGTCGGACATGAACCAGCGCCTGATGCTCTACCGCAAGATTGCCGCCGCACGACACGACGAGGAAATCGACCGCGGCAGCGACGAGTCGATCGACCGGTATGGCCCGCTTCCAACAAATCTGCTGAATCTGGCCGACTATGGCCGCATCCGGATCATGGCCGACCGGCTCGGCATTGACACCATCGACCGGGAAGGCCGCACCGTCGTCTTAAAGTTCAGGCCGCAGACGAAGCTCGATCCGGTGCGGCTGGTCTCGCTGGTCAGGCAGCGTGGCGATTTGACGTTACTGCCGCCATCCGGCCTGAAACTGAGCCTGGACGGCTCAGCGCTCAAGTCACAGGGCACGGCGGCGGAGCAGGTTCAACAAAGGCCCGAGCCTGCGCCCCCCCAGAGGCCCCAGGGTCGGCCTTCGGAGATCGGATCCCGGAAAGGGAGCGGCCTTCCAAAGAAGCCGGCCGTGGCGCCGAGCTGGTGGACGGCGCGGGCGCGAGCGGGCGAAGTGACCCCGGGATTCACGAAGGAAGAGATTCTGAAGCCGTCAAAGGACGACCCCCGATCGGAGGGGGGACTTTTCGAGCGGGTCGGCGGCCTGCTGAGCGACCTCCTGACGTAAGATCAGAGAGGCCAAGATACTGGTCAGTAACGCTTTAGCGATGAAATTCATGAACGTATTTCGAACGGTGGTTGTGGCGGGCCTGATGACGACCGCAGGGTTCGCCCTTGCCCCGGCGCTTCGCGCCGACGTCGTCCAGCAGATTCTCGTGAAGATCAACGGCGAAATCTTCACCAAGACCGATCTCGAGCAGCGACAGATTGCGGCGCTGCGTCAGATGGGTCAGGAGGATCGGGCCAATACGTCCGATGCACAACTGCGCCGGATGCTCGATGAAGCCACGCCACAGTTGATTGTCAGCATCGTCGACGAAGTGCTGGTCGTGCAGCGCGGTCACGAGCTGGGCTACCGGATGGCAGACGAGCAGTTCCAGAGCATCCTCGACAACATCAAGAAAGAGAACAAGATCGAAAGCGACGCGCAGTTCCAGGCCGCGCTCAAGCAGGAGAACATGACGCTGGCCGAGCTGCGCAAGAGTCTCGAACGCCAGATGATCATGACGCGGGTGCAGCAGAACGAGGTGTTCGGGAAGATTGCGGTATCCGAAGACGAGGCGCGGCAGTACTACGACGCGCACCAGAGCGAGTTCACCAGCCCGCAAACGATTACGCTGCGAGAGATCTTCATCAACATTCCGAACGGCACGGCGGCCACCGTGGCCGACGACACCGCTGCACGCGAGAAGGCCGCTGGCATCAGGGCTCGCGCTGTGGCGGGCGAGAGCTTCGAAAAGCTGGCCGCCGACCTGTCCGACTCTCCGTCGAGGGCGAACGCCGGGCTGGTCGGTCCGCTCAGCCTGAGCGACCTGTCAGACGATCTTCGTAAGCTTGTTGAGCCGATGAAGGCCGGCGACATCACCGAAGTGCTGCACGGCGCCCGTGGCTATCAGATTCTCAAGGTCGAGGCCAAGAGCGTCGCCGAAACGCGGCCCTTCGCCCAGGCGCGCGAAGACATCAGCAACCGGGTCTTCACGACCAAGCGGCAGGGCGAGTTCCAGAAGTACCTCGAGAAGCTTCGTGCCGACGCTATCATCGAATGGAAGAGCCCCGAATTGAAGAAGGCGTTCGATCAGGGAGTGCTGCAGGCCCAGACTGCGCCTGGCGCCGCGACGCGGTAGCGTCGATTCCCTCCGTGATCACAGCGACGTGAGTTCCGCCAAGAGCATTCCGATCGTAGAGCCGACGCAGATCACGCCGGTGACCACCGGTCTCGAGTGGTTTGCGATCTGGACACGATCGCGCCACGAACAGGTCGTCCGCCAGCAACTCGACACGAAGCATGTCGAGTCGTTCCTCCCGACCATGACCCGATGGAGCCGCTGGAAAGATCGGAAGAAGAAGATCGACTGGCCGCTGTTTCCGGGCTACTGCTTTGCCCGTTTCGATCCCGCCGACACGCTGCCGATCCTGAAATGCACCGGCGTTGTCTCGATTGTGTCCGTGGAAGGCAAGCCTGCGCCGATTCCTGAGCGAGAGCTCGACAGCATTCGCGTGCTGGTTGGCAGCCAGCTGCAGTTTGATCCGTGCCCGCTGCTCCACGAAGGGATGATGGTCGAGGTTGCCCATGGGCCGCTCAAGGGAGTGGTTGGGCGGCTGGTGCGCAAAGACTCGCCTCGCGCGCGGCTGGTGCTATCGGTCGACCTGATTGGGCAGGCCGTGTCGGTCGAAGTCGACGCGGGCGACGTGCGCGAGTACTAGACGATCCGGTTGCGCCCGCCCTTCTTGGCTTGATAGAGCCGTTGGTCAGCGGTCTTGAGTGTCGCGGCGAAGTCGTAATCCATCTCGAACTTCGCCACCCCCCCCGAGATCGTCACTCCGCCGATGCCGTGGGTGTCGAGCGCTTCCACCGCCACACGCACACGTTCGGCCAGCAGCCGTGCGGTGTCGAGATCGACACCGGGCAGCACCATCAGGAACTCTTCTCCACCCCACCGTACCAGGATGTCGTAGGCGCGGACGGTGCGGCGCAACAGCGTACCGATGTCGCGGAGCAGCTGGTCGCCGGCCTGATGGCCGTAGGTGTCGTTGACCTGCTTGAAGCGGTCGATGTCGAGAAGCACGCAGCTGAGCGGACGACGCTCGCGCTTGGCGCGCGAAATTTCGTTGGCAATGTGCTTCTCGCCCCCGCGTCGATTGGCGATACCGGTGAGCGGATCGGTGGAGGCGAGGTACTGCAGCGCCTTCACTTCCTCGACATTGATATCGACGGGCCCGGAGTCGTTCGGCAGCGGTGTCAGCAGGCGGTCGATCTCGGCGCCAACGCTCTTGCCAAACATGGCCATGGCGTCGACGTCGGCGGCCGAGAGCTCGAGCGGCTTGGTGTCGAGCACGCAGAGTGCACCGCGCGCATCGCTGCGTGCAATGGTGACCGGCACTGCGGCGAGACCGCGGATCGGTCGCGGACCCTTGGCCAGGTACTGCGCGAAGATCGGGTGATTCTCGACAGAGGGGATCAGCAGAGGCTCGACGGCGTCAGCCACCTGCTTGAGGAACTTGAACTCGGAGACGTCGGCGAGCGCGGCCGCCGCATCAGGCTGGAGCGCGGCGACCTGCAGGGTCATGCTCTCCTGTTCGCCAAGCCGCAGGTAGCTGATGCTCACCGGCACGCCGAACTTGCGGCGGATTTCGATGGCGGCGCGGTCGAGGACGTCGTTGGCGTCGATGGCGCGCGTGGCGCGCGCGGCGGTCGGCGCCGCCGGCGCTGCGGCTCCGCCAGCCTGCTGGATCGCTTCGGCTTCAGCGGTCAGGGCTTCACGCAGGGTGTCTTCGTCGACGTCGAGCGGGAGGATGCTCGAGATCGACAGCGACGTCGATAGCTCGCGCGCCGCCGCAAGCAGCGATTCGTGGGCGGCTACCACGACCACGCGGGTGTCGGCGTCCGTGGCCTGGCGTCGTACTTTTCTGACCACGGCAAAGCCATCGACTCGTGGCAGCGACAGATCCACAATGACCAGGGCGGGGGCACCGCGGCGGGCCATCTCCTGCAGCGCCTCTTCGCCGTCGCGAACCACAACCGAATCGAGGCGCATGGTGGCGCCGACCAGCTGGCGAAACCGGCTGGCCCGACTCACGTTGGAGATCGCGATGAGAATGTACGATCTGGCCGGCATCTGAAACGGAGTGTCCGTGAGCAAGGTTCTGGCTATTCGAGAAACAGAACCTAGCTCAGGAGCAATCATCGCGCCATGAAGAAATGGGCCTCGACGGCGACCCATAATAATTGGGCATTAGACAGATTTGGCCGTTTTGCACGCGTGCCGAACGGCGCACAATTGCGATGTGGCGTATAACCGAGTAACTCGGTAGCCGCTTTGCTACCGACGAACGCGCCAGGACGAATTCCAGCCACCGAAACCGCGACCGTATTTGAACATGAAAAGCTCGACTATTGCGGCGAATCCGGAGACTTTCTTCTCCCCATTGAAGCTCGGCAACGCCCTGCTTCCTGCTCCACTTGGGATCGCCCCCATGGCCGGGATGACCGACTCAGCTTTCCGCCGCCTGGTCAAACGGCTCGGCGGCTGCGGTCTCGTCGTCACCGAAATGGTCAGCTCCGAGGGGCTGATTCGCGGTATCGACCGCACCCTCGAGTTCGCCGAGTACACGTCTGAGGAGCGGCCGATCTCAATCCAGATCTTCGGTGGCGATCCCGAGAAGATGGCCGAGGCCGCCCAGATCGTCGAGCAGATGGGCGCCGACATCGTCGACGTCAACATGGGATGTCCTGTCCCGAAAATCGCGAAGCACAACGCCGGCTGCAGTCTGATGCGGGAACCCACCCACGCGGCCGAGGTGATTGCGGCGATGACACGCGCGGTGAAGATTCCAGTCACCGTCAAGATGCGAGCCGGGTGGAACGACGCGGAACGCAACTGCGAGACGCTCGCCGAAATGGTGCAGGATGCCGGCGCCCGCGCGGTCACGGTCCACGGGCGCACAGCGGCGCAAAGCTATTCCGGATCTGCCGACTGGGACCTCGTGGCCCGCGTCGCCAGGCGCTTGACGATTCCGGTGTTCGGCAGCGGCGACATCGTGAGCCCGGAGCAGATCGTCGAGAAGCTCGAGAGTGGCGTTGCTGGTGTGCTCGTTGGCCGCGGCGTGCTCCGCAATCCGTGGATCCTTGCGCAGGGCGCCGACCTGCTGAGCGGCCGCGACGCGCGTCAGGTGACGGGCGCCGAGCGTGGACAGTTCCTTCTCGATTACATCGCGCTCCTTGAACACGAACGCGTACGAGACCCGGAAGAGTCAAGCGGCCGGTCGCCGAAAAAAGACACCGTCGCTGGACACGAGCGGTGGGTCATCAACAAGATTCGTGCGCTCGGTGGCTACTACACCAAGGGCATCGAAGGGGGTGCGGAACTGCGCAATGCGCTGAACCGCGTCGAGTCTATCGGTGCGCTGCGCCAGCTGATTGCGGCCAACTTCAGCGACGTCCGCCCGTAGCGCGGATTTTCTTCTGGTCTTCCCGCTGACCGGATTGCAATCCGATCACGAATGCGTCATCGCCCGACGCGCCAGTCGCACGTCGTCGCCCGCGATTGCACCGGTACGAGAGTTGCCCTACAGAGGGCATGGCTATCATCTGGGACTCTCCACACGAACGGCGTGCAGCGGCACAGGCGGCCACCGAAGTGGCCTGGCGGATGTTTCTGGTCCAGACGTTGACGGGGCTCACGACGAACGCGGAAGAGCAGGTGAAAGCCGCCGAGCAACGCCGGGGCCGGCTCTCAGAGCGTGAAGAACTGGAACCCCGCGCCGCCTGACGGCGAGCACCGGAGCCGATCAGGAGCGCCAGCGCACTTCGAACTGCCCGACGCGCGCGCCGTGCTGGAACTCGTTCCTGATTGTCTTCAGCAATTCCTCGGACAATGACGGCGAAAAACCCAGGGCGTGATTGATGACGAACACCGACGCTTCTCGCCACCGTTCCTCGTCGAGCGCCGCCATCGGACGGTCAGCAGAGCCGTCGAAGAAGTCGTAGATACGACCGCTACGATTGTAGCGGCCGACCAGGAAGTAGACCTCCGGACAGTCAGGAATCGCCACCAGGCGGCCCGTGCCAATGTGATCCTCAACCAGATTCTTTACGGATAGAAACGTCGTTGCCGCCGGTGGTGACACCTCGAGGTGCGCCGAGGGCAGCGCCAAGGGTGTCCATAGGGAATACGGCCGATGGAAACGGCCAAGGGCATCCAGATAGCCGGTATTCAGCGAGAGAACAGCAAACAACGCCAGCCCCCCAGACCAGGGGGCGAGCGCCGGCGACAGTCGGCCCGGTCGCCAACTCGCAATGGTCGCGGCCAGGAGTGCCAGGGGCGCGACATAGCAGAAATAGATCGGTGCAGCGAACGGAAACTGGTTCAGCGACATCCACGCCAGCAGA
>CADEEX010000277.1 GCA_902826465.1 uncultured Acidobacteriota bacterium | reverse complement strand
CAGTATGTGGCTTTCATCGCGATCATGTTCGGGTTCCTGCTGCAGTGGCCAACTCTGGTTACGTTGGTGATGTTTCCCATTCTCGTGACTGTGTATATCAGGCTGGCGCGCGGGGAAGAGCACGACGTCCGTGCAGAGTTCGGCGCCACTTGGGACCTCTACGCAGCTCGGACGCCTGCTTTCATTCCGCTGCTGACAGGTCGTCGTGATGCCTCAGGACACAAACGTAGGGCCCACGCGTGAAGGGAGTCGGACAGCGATGAACACATGCGAGTGTCGCGATCGGCATGAACGCCGTCGCGTGGTCCTGACAGGCGGTCCAGGCGCTGGCAAGACCGCTGTGCTGGAACTGATCCGGCAATCCTTCTGCACTCACGTCAGAGTGCTGCCCGAAGCCGCAAGCATCATTTTCGGAGGCGGGTTTCCGCGTAGTGCACACGATGAATCTCGCCGAGCAACGCAGCGGGCGATCTTCTATGTTCAACGGGAGCTCGAAGCAGAGGCCGATCCCTACAATCCAGCGATCGTGCTATGTGACCGGGGAACTGTCGACGGCGTGGCGTACTGGCCTGGAACTTCTGATCTCTGGTCGTCGGTTGGTACGACGCTGGAAGAGCAACTGCGCCGATACGACGCGATTATTCACCTCCGCACTCCGACGGCAGGCCTCGGCTACAACCATCAGAACCCTTTGCGTACCGAATCGGCGGGACAAGCCGCGGAAATCGACGCGCGGATCGAGCATGCATGGGAACGCCACCCGCGACGGTTTGTCGTGGAGGCGTCGTCGGACTTCCTTGAGAAGGCAGGCCGCGCCCTTGAAGTCTTACGCGGTGAAATGCCCGAGTGTTGCAAGCGGCACGTCGTTCCAGCTCTTGCCGCATTTCACGGTGTGAACCGCGCGGAGCCCGTTCGATCAATGGACGAACCAGTGATCGTGAACCACTCATGACTATACGTATGTGGTGCCCAAGGTGCTGGACCAGGGCTACCTGGCGCTCGGCAAAGAGCGCTTCGAGTTCTCGCAGCAAGGACGGTGATGCATGGCCGCGCCGCACCTGCAACCGCGGGCGCCGCGCCCTTAGGGCCCGCACATCACGACAACGCGGCGCCGGACCCGACCCCGGCAACAACGGGAGCGGCTGCGCCCGCGCCGACTGCGCCCGCTGGCGACGCACTCGCACCACCAGCTCCCGCAGGCACAGGCCACGAGGGGCACGGGAGGGTGGGGCGCACAGCCCTCCATGTCGGTGGATATGGCGCATGAGATGGGCCATAGCGGCAAGGACCTGCCATGGTGCGCGACATGCGCAACCGTTTCTGGATCTGCTTGATCTTCACCGTGCCGATCTTTGTCTACGCACCGATGGGCGGAGTGTTCGAGCCCCCGGCGCCCCCGTTCGGGCTGGAATTGAACCTGTGGCTGTTCTTCTTCGCCAGCGCCGCAATTCTCTATCCGAGTTGGCCGTTCTTCGTCTCCGCTTGGCGCCTGCTTAGAACGGGCACCCTGGGCATGGCCGCGTTGATCGTGCTGAGCGTGGGGACCGGGTATCTCTTCAGTGTCGGCACGACGTTCTTCTTCAATGGGGACGGGCAGTTCTTCGAGGCCGCGGCCGTCCTGCTGGTGTTCATCCTGCTCGGCCACTGGCTGGAAATGCGTGCCCGTGCCGGTGCGTCGTCTGCCATCAAGGCGCTGATGAACCTCACTCCGGCCAAGGCGTCGGTCATCCGCAACGGCGCCGAGGTTGAAGTGCCGACGGCGGAGGTGTTGGTGGGCGAGATGGTCGTCATTCGCCCGGGCAGCAAGATCCCGGTCGACGGGACGGTGGAGACCGGCGACTCACTGGTTGATGAGTCCATGCTCACAGGCGAGTCGATGCCGGTACATAAGGGACCGGGCGCCACGGTGATCGGTGCGACCATCAACAAAAGCGGCAGCTTTCGCTACAAGGCGACGAAGGTTGGGGCCGACTCGGAGCTGGCGCAGATCGTCAAACTGCAAAGGTCGCGAGGCCGATCGCGATCGCGGCAGTCACCAGCCATTGCGCGGCCTTGTCCGGTAGCAGCCCTGCGCAGATCGCCTCTGCCCTACCCGGATTGGATCGTTGGTTGAAGCATGTTTTTATCGTCATGGGAGGCTTCATCACTGCCTCGGGTTTGCTGACGACGTTTCTTGCAGCCACGGCGGTTTCTGCCCGGCTGAGAGGAACCGGCATCGTCCTTCTCTTGGCCGGACTCTCAACGGTTGTGACGATGAGCTGGACAAATTTTGTGATCGAATCGAACTTCAAGTGGCTGCTCCTCGCGCCCGCGGTCCTCTGGTTTGCCGGTATCGTCGCCTATGACCTTGAACGACGCGTCTGGCACCCATGACGTTCCAGCGGCCGTGAGACAGTCCCGTCCACCATAGAAAGAGGAACAGCCAATGAGTTGTTGTAGTGATGTCATGAAACCAATCGAAGCGTCGTCGTGCTGTACACCGCAAGACACAGCGGCGCACGCGGCGCGAGCCATGCGCGCTTCAGGCTGTGGCTGCGCGCCTGTGGTCGAGGATACACAACACCGCAAGCTGGTCGGCGTCGTCACCGAGCGCGACGTCTGTTGCGGCGTGGCCGCCGATGACCGTCGCGCGTCGGACGTGCGCGTCGAGGAGATCATGCACCCATCGTCGGCGTGTTGCGGCGTGGATGAGCCCGTTGAAGAAGCGCGCCGCAAACTCCACGAGCATCAGGCGACGGACTTGCCCGTGGTGGATGGCGCTGGAGGGTGTTGCGGCACCGTCAGCGTCCACGGCTTGGCCAAGTCGTAAAGCAACAGCGTGTTGCGAGGAGCTCGATGAACCTCGGGTTGGCTCAGCCACCACCGAAACGCCGAGATCGATAGCATGAGCGAATACGCATCGTCCCATGTGATTCGCGCTGCCTTCGGTGAATCGCGGTTGGACGCGTTGCAACGTCATTCCTTTGGGTATTTCCTCCACGAGACCAATCCCACCAACGGTCTCGTGGCAGACCGAACGCAGCCTGGCGCTCCGGCAAGTATCGCCGCCGTCGGCTTCGCGCTGGCGGCCTATCCAGTTGGCGTAGAGCGAGCGTGGATGACACGCATCGATGCGATCGAGCGCACGCTGGCGCTGTTGCGGTTCTTCTGGGCCAGTCCGCAGGGAACGGCGCCAGACATGACCGGTTACAACGGGTTCTACTACCACTTCCTCGACATGACGACCGGCGCGCGCGCCGACCGGTGCGAGCTGTCGACGGTCGATACCAGTTTCTTGCTGGCCGGCATGCTGACCGCCGCGGGATATTTCGATGAGGACACTGAGGCGGAGCGGGAGATCCGTACCTTGGCGGACGCGCTCTACCGCCGCGCCGATTGGTCCTGGGCGTGTAACGGCGGAGCGACGGTCACGCATGGGTGGAGGCCTGAGAGCGGCTTCCTGCCCTACCGCTGGGAAGGCTACGACGAGGCCATGCTCTTGTATGCGCTCGGTCTCGGCTCGCCGACGTATCCCTTGCCAACGGAGAGCTACGCGGCGTGGACGTCCAGCTACCAGTGGAAAGACATGTACGGCTACGAGTTGCTCTATGGCGGTTCGCTCTTCATCCATCAGTACTCGCACGTTTGGGTCGACTTCCGCGGGATCCAGGATGCCTTTGCGCGAGAAAAGGGCATCGACTACTGCGAAAACAGCCGCCGCGCGACCTACGTGCAGCAGGCGTACGCGATCCGGAATCCTCTTGAATTTACGGGTTACGGCAAGTACTTCTGGGGACTGACGGCGAGCGATGGCCCGGGCCCGACGACCGCGCGAGTACGCGGCATCGAGCGCCCCTTCTTTGATTACGTTGCGCGCGGCGCGCCGTATGGCCCCGACGACGGGACAGTCGCGCCGTGGGCCGTGGTCGCGTCGCTCCCGTTTGCCCCGGATATCGTGCTGCCCACGGTACAGCATTTTCAGGACGTCTATCCGCAGGTCACCGGCGAGTACTGCTTGCGGTGCAGCTTCAATCTGACCTTTCCGCACGAGAGTGATGCGGGCCCCGGCTGGACGTCGCCGTACCACTTCGGGATCAACCTCGGCCCGGTCGTGTTGATGTGCGAGAACTACCGATCGGGCCTGCTGTGGCGACTGATGCGCGCGTGCCCGTACATCCTGACGGGACTGCGGCGGGCCGGATTCACGAATGGGTGGCTATGACGGTACCGCGGGAGATCACATGAGGCCAATGTCTGAACCGAAGAAGATCCGTGTCGCTGTCAATGGCTATGGCGTGATCGGCAAACGCGTGGCCGCCGCGGTGGCGCTCCAGAAGGACATGTCGCTGGCCGGTGTGTCGGACGTCCTGACGGATTGGCGCGCGAACATGGTGACCCGGAACGGCTTTCGTCTGTTCGGCGCCACCGGCGAACATATGAGCGGAATGCGCGCTGCCGGACTGGAGGTCACAGGGACACTGGACGACCTGCTTGGCCAGGCTGACGTAGTCGTGGACTGCACGCCCAAGCACATCGCCGCGAAGAACATCGACGGCTATCGCAGCCGTGGCCTTAAATTCATCGTCCAGGGCGGTGAGAAGCACGAAGCCACCGGTCATTCCTTTGTCGCCGAAGCGAACTACGCCACGGCCCTCAATCGCGATGCAACCCGCGTCGTGTCGTGCAACACGACGTCCATCGTGCGGACCCTGACGGCGCTCAAACGTGCCGGCTTGCTTCAGCGTGCGAGAGGCACTCTGTTGCGGCGCGCGACCGACCCATGGGAAAGCCACGAGAGCGGGATCATGAACACACTGGTGCCGGAGCCGGAGATTCCGAGCCACCAGGGGCCCGACGCGCAGAGCGTCGATCCTGAACTCGACGTCGTGACGATGGCCGTCAAGGTTCCGGAAACGTTGGCCCACCTGCATTACTGGTCGGTGCAGATGACGCGCCAGGCGACCAAGGAGGAAGCGCTCGACGCCTTCCGTGCCTCAACCCGAATCGCGTTGATTCGCACCAGCGATGGCCTGGTCGCGCTAAACAGCGTCAAGGAGCTCATGGCCGACCGCGGGCGGCCACACGGCAACCTCTATGAGGTCGCGCTGTGGGCCGACATGCTCCGCGTCCAGGGCGACGAACTGTTTTACGCCTACATGGTCGACAATCAAGCCATCGTGATCCCGGAAACGATCGACGCCATTCGAGCCCTAACCGGAATCGTGGAGAACGCACATGAGTCGATTGCCAAGACCAATACCGCGCTCGGCATCGAGACGGCATTCGTGTGACCACACACCTGGTGCTGACGAGAATGCGATTCGAGGCGTCGGCATTCGCCCGGTCATCAACGAAGAAGATGCCGGCCACCTGGTGAGCTCGCCGACGGTGTAATGCCGGCGCGAGCGGTGCGTATAACAGGACAGAAGCGAGAGGAGGACAACATGGAGCGCGACGTTGTGTGCGGCATGCAGGTCGACCCGGCCAAAGCGGCCGGCTCGAGCGAGTACAACGGCAAGACGTATTACTTCTGCTCGAACGGATGCAAGACCAAGTTCGACGCGAACCCCAGCCAGCTCGTGAAGTAACCCTAGTTCGTGCGGCGTTTCCGGCGTCAAGGCCGGGAACGTCGCATGGACCATCCCGCCGCGTAATGCCAACGCGGCGGCTGCGTTAACGGGCTGGAGGCCACGAAGTGTCACGCCATTCGGACAATCACACCGCTGTTGAAACCGCTGAAATGCTGGATTCCGTCTGCGGGATGACGATTTCTCCCGACGACGCGGCCGGGCACGTTGAGCGCAGGGGCCAGACGTACTACTTCTGCAGCCAGAGTTGCTTGGACCAGTTCCGCGGGACGCCTGACGCGTTTCTCGGCGAACGCCCCGCAGTAGCGGCCACACCGGCCGACATGGAGCGCGAGTACACGTGTCCGATGGATCCGGAGGTGCGCCAGAAGGGGCCCGGTGCGTGCCCGAAGTGCGGAATGGCGCTCGAACCCGTCGACGTGGCACCGGTCACAAAAGTCGAGTGGACATGCCCAATGCACCCGGAGATCGTGCGGGATGTCCCTGGCGCGTGCCCGATCTGCGGCATGGCGCTCGAGCCGCGGACCGTCACGCTCGAAGAGAAGAATCCCGAACTCGACGATATGACACACCGGTTTCGGTGGTCGTCTGTGATGACGGCGCCGAT
>CADEEX010000276.1 GCA_902826465.1 uncultured Acidobacteriota bacterium | reverse complement strand
GCGCTGCAGGCGGCCTCTCCGCTCGAGTTCGGCGGTCCGGGCGAGCGCTGGTCACCAGAGACGTTGCTGGTTGGTGCGGTGGCCGACTGCTTCGTGCTGACGTTTCGCGCCCTGACGCGGGTGTCGAAGCTGCCGTGGTCGTCGCTCGAGTGTCAGGCGCGAGGTACACTCGACCGCATCGATCGGGTCACTCAGTTCACCCACATCGAATTGCGCGCGCGGCTGTGCGTGCCGAACGGCACGGACGTCGAACAGGCGCGCCGCACCATGGAGAAGGCCGAACAGCAGTGCCTGATCTCGAATTCCCTGAAGGCCACCATCCATCTCGACGCCACCGTCGACACGAGTGCTGACGACGTCAATGCCCGCTGTGCCTGAGTCAGCGACCGCTGCGGCCTCTGCGGCGGCAGCCGCGCGGACGAAGGCCGAGTACGCGTCCCTGGTGACCGCCGCCGCGACTGGTGAGCGCGGCGCCATGGAGCGCCTGCTGATGCGCGCGCAGGAGGTGGCGTATCGCTTCAGCCTGCTCGTCTGTGGCCACCCGGAAGACGCGGAAGACGTGATGCAGGATGCGTTGCTGAAGACCTACGAGCACGCGTCCCGCATTGCCGACCCCTCCGCCTTTCGCACATGGCTCTACACCACCGTGCGTAACGCCTGCCTGATGAAGCGGCGCCGGCACGTCGGCGAGCCAGCGAACTTTGATTCCATCGAGCAGGGCAACGACCGAGGCGAGAGCAGCGAGGGTCCGGTTCAGGTCGTCGACCGATCGACACCGGTCGACGAGCAGATGATTCAACACTCCTCCGACGAGCGCTTGCGCACGGCCCTCCAGTCGTTACCCGGGCCACACCGCATGATCGTCATTCTCCGTGACATCGAGGAGCTCTCGACCCGTGAGGTCGCGGAGATCACGGGTTATTCAGAGGCCAACGTGAAGACACGCCTGCACCGGGCGCGGTTGATGCTGCGGCGGCGATTGGAGGCCAGGTGAACACATCAGCCCCTCGCCCCGCCGCCTGCCAGCAGATGCTCGCCGGCATCGCCCACTATCTTGACGGCGAACTCGACGCGGTCGCGTGCGCCGAGGTCGAACGGCACTGTGAGACCTGTGTGTCATGCGCCGCGCTCATCGACAGTCTGCGCCTGACGGTCGGGCTGTGTCGCCAGGCCGCCGCCTTGACCCTCCCTGACGATGTGCGCGTGCGCGCCCGGGCCCGGGTGGAGCGGCTCCTCGGCACTCCCCTTACTGAATGACAGTCATGACACCGCGACCAGTGACACCCGCCGCCATGCGAATGATCCCCGCAATCGTCTCGCCGTCGCACTCGTTCAGCATCAACACCGGCCACCCAGTGCGCCAACAGCTCGAGGGCGTGCTGTCGCCGATGGGCGACTTCAACCGCGTCATGACCGTTCGCCAGCGGATCGATCGGTACGCATTCATCCGGGGCACCAGCGAGTGTGACCCCATCCTGTGGAGATAGACATGCCTGCATGGATCCGCTCGTTCGACGACATCCGGATGGGCGACCTGCCGGTCGTTGGCGGCAAGAACGCGTCACTCGGGGAAATGCGCACGGCCCTGACACCGCTTGGCATACGCACTCCAGGCGGGTTCGCCACGACGGCTTTCGCCTACCGCACGTTCATTGAGGAGGCGAAGCTGACGACGGTCATCGCTGAGGCTCTTCGCCCGCTGGACATCAACGACATACGCGCCCTTCAGCAGGCGGGCGCACACATCCGGGCAGCGATTCTTGCCGCGCCGCTCCCGGAGCCGCTCATCGCCAGTCTGACCCACAGCTACAGAGGGCTTGAGACTGAGTACGGTCGCCACTGCGATGTCGCCGTTCGCAGCAGTGCAACGGCGGAGGACCTGCCCGACGCCAGCTTTGCCGGACAGCAGGAAACGTTTCTCAACGTGCACGGTCTCGCGATGCTGCTCGACGCCGTCAGACGCTGCTACGCCTCGCTGTTCACCGATCGCGCCATCGTCTACCGCGCGCACCACGGCTTTGACCAGGCACAGGTCGCGCTTTCGGTCGGCGTCCAGAAGATGGTGCGCTCCGATCTGGCGTCGGCCGGCGTCATGTTTTCGATCGACACCGAGAGCGGTTTCACGAATGCCGTCCTCATCAGCGGAGCCTGGGGCCTCGGTGAGAGCGTCGTGCAAGGCACCGTGAACCCCGACGAGTTCTACGTGTTCAAACCGACCCTCGCCGCAGGCTTCCGTCCGGTGCTGCAGAAAAAGCTGGGCACCAAGGAGTTCAAGCTGGTCTACGACGATGCCGGCAGCAAGCAGACACGCACCGTCGCCGTTCCCGCCGAAGACCGCCAGCGCTTCGTCCTGTCCGACGATGAGCTCCTGACGCTGGCGCGCTGGGCTGTACAGGTCGAAGATCACTACTCTGCCCTGCGTGGGACGCCGACTCCCATGGACATCGAATGGGCAAAGGACGGCCAGACAGGCGAACTGTTTCTGGTTCAGGCGCGGCCAGAGACCGTCCAGGGACGACGCGATGTCCATGTGCTGGAGCGGTTCCATCTCGACCAGCGCGGCGACGTGTTGGCCGCCGGCCGCAGCGTGGGTGAACGGATAGGCCAGGGCCCGGCACGGGTCATTACGTCGGCCGCTGATCTCGATCAGCTGAAGGACGGCGAAGTGCTCGTGACCGAGATGACCGATCCCGATTGGGAACCGGTCATGAAGCGCGCCTCTGCCATCGTCACCGATCGGGGCGGGCGCACCTGCCACGCCGCCATCGTCAGCCGCGAACTGGGAATCCCAGCCATCGTCGGCGCGGTGACTGCGACCACAGCGATCCGTACTGGCGAAGACGTGACGGCATCGTGTGCCGAGGGCGAAGAAGGCCGGGTCTACCGAGGTCGGCTGCCCGTTCGCATCGAGCGTATCGACCTCGGCGAACTGCCGCGGACACGAACGCAACTGATGATGAACGTGGCGAATCCGGCGGAAGCCTTCTCTCTTTCGTTTCTCCCGAACGACGGGGTCGGCCTGGCACGGCTCGAGTTCATCATCAGCACCCACGTCCGCGTGCATCCGATGGCGTTGCTCCATCCCGAGCGCATCGCCAATCCGGTCGAGCGCCGCGAGGTGGAAGGGCTGGCGCGCGGTTACACCGACAAGGGTCAGTATTTCGTCGATCGGCTCGCCGAGGGTGTGGCGATGATTGCGGCGGCGTTCTGGCCCAAGGATGTGATCGTGCGGCTGTCGGATTTCAAGACCAACGAATACGCGGGCCTGCGTGGTGGCGCCGCGTTCGAGCCGAAAGAAGAGAACCCGATGATCGGGTTTCGTGGCGCATCGCGCTACTACAGCCCGGAATACCGCGAAGGGTTTGCGCTCGAATGTCGCGCCATGAGGAAGGTCCGCGACGCCATGGGCTTGAGGAACGTCAAGCTGATGATCCCGTTCTGCCGCACCGTCGACGAAGGACGCAAGGTCATCGCTGAACTCGCGGCCAATGGTCTGCGCCGCGGGGAACACGACCTCGAGGTCTACGTGATGTGCGAGGTGCCGAGCAACGTGATCCTGGCGAAGGAATTCGCCGAGGTCTTCGATGGCTTCTCGATCGGCAGCAACGACCTCACCCAGCTGGTCCTCGGTGTCGATCGGGATTCGGCGCTGGTCGCCGGGTTGTTCGATGAGCGCAATGATGCCGTCACACGCCTCATCGCTCAGGTTATCGACGCGGCGCACGACGCCGGGAGAAAAATCGGGATCTGCGGTCAGGGCCCCAGCGACTATCCCGAGTTTGCCAGGTTTCTCGTGGCGGCCGGCATCGACAGCCTGTCACTCAATCCTGACTCCCAACTGAAGACGCTGCTCGCGATCGCGGAGCTCGAAGCGACGCTTTCTGCCCCGGCTGCTGCAACGACGTAGCCCCGTCACTTGCCGCGGTGCCGATCGTCGAGTACAAGGGTCGACATGGGCATGTGCGTCGACGATCGGCTACGCCGCCAGCGCGGCCGTCAGCAGCGCCACTCGTGAACAGCGGCCTGTCGTCCATCGAGGCGGCGTCTCGACTCGCGAGTGTCGGTCCCAATGCGCTGCCTGAGCGCGCGCCGCTGCCGTTGTGGCGGCGCTTCCTTCGCCAGTTCGACAGTCCGCTCATCTACCTGCTCCTGTTCGCCCTCGCTTTCGATCTCGGGCTGTGGATATTCGAGGGGGCGCACGGCTGGCCGGTCGAGGCGTCGGCGATCGCGCTCATCCTGCTCTTCAACGCGGCGCTCGGCGTCTACCAGGAGCAACGGTCCGAAGAAGCGCTCGCACGCCTCCGCGACCTTTCGGGCGCGCTCGCGTGGGCCATGCGCGACGGCGCTCTGACGCGAGTGCCGGCGACGTCGCTGGTGCCCGGCGATGTGGTACGGCTCGAGGCCGGTGATCGCGTGCCGGCCGACGGCACCTTGACTCAGGCGAGTGGCGTCATGCTGGACGAGTCTGTTCTGACCGGCGAGTCGGTGCCCGTCGAGAAGGGCGATGGCCACGACGTCCTGAGCGGCACCTTACTGGTCCGCGGAAGAACCTCGGTCGAGGTGACGCGCACCGGGTCAGCCAGCGCGATGGGCCGGCTGGCGACCATGCTCGGCGACATCACGAGCAGCAAGACGCCACTCGAACGTCGGCTCGACGTGATGGGTCGGCAGATCGCCATCTGGGTGCTCGTGCTCGCCGCCACACTCGGCCTGTTCCGGATTGCGATCGAAGGGCTCGAGCGCGCGCCCGAAATGGTGCTGTTCGCGATCTCGCTGGCGGTCGCCGCCGTTCCTGAAGGATTACCCGCGGTCCTGACCGTGGCGCTGGCGCTCGGCGTCGAGCGCATGGCGCGGCACAAGGCGATTGTCCGGCGGCTCGCCGCCGTGGAGTCGCTCGGCTCGGTCACGGTGATCGCCACCGACAAGACCGGCACCCTCACCGAGAATCGCATGGATGTGGCGAGGCTCGACGTGGTCGATCAACCGCGAGCGCTCGTCGCCCTCGTGCTGGCCAACGATGCCGACCTCACCTCGAGTGCGGGAGATCCGCTCGATCTGGGCCTGCTCCGCTACGCGGCGGCGCACGGCATCGATGTGGCACACCGCCGCGCCGAATCGCCGCGCACGTCGGAGCGCCCATTCGACAGCCAGTGGAAATTTACTCGCGTGTCGGTCCAGGAGGGCGAGCGCCAGAGCAGCTACGTCAAAGGGGCGCCTGAAGTCATCCTCGAGCGCAGCGCCCTCGCCGACGCCGATCGCGACGCCTGGGCCGCGAAAGCCAACGACTACGCCAGCGAGGGTTTCCGCGTGATCGGAATGGCCTGGGGCGCCGATGCCGCGGAGGAGTCGCTGACCTGGCTCGGCGTCGCACTGCTGTGGGACCCGCCGCGCGCCGAAGTGCCGGCGGCCGTCGCCACCGCCCACCATGCGGGGATCCGCGTGCTGATGATCACCGGTGATCACCCGGCGACGGCGCTGACGATCGCGCAGCAGATCGGGATTCACGGCGACCGTGTGCTGACCGGCACCGACCTCGACACGGCCGCTGGCGCCCTCGCCGGCATGCTGGACGAGGTCAACGTCTTCGCCCGTGTCCGTCCCGAGCAGAAGCTGCAGCTGGTGGAGGCCCTGCAGACCCGCGGCGACATCGTGGCGATGACCGGCGACGGCGTCAACGACGCGCCGGCCTTGAAGCGCTCCGACGTGGGCGTCGCCATGGGACAGCGAGGATCAGACGTCAGCCGCGAGGTGGCCGACCTCGTGCTGCTCGACGACAACTTCGCCACCATCGTGCGGGCAGTCGAGGAAGGACGCGGCATCTACGAGAACGTGCAGACGTTCCTCCGTTTCCTGTTTTCGACCAACTTGTCGGAGGTCGTGCTGATCACGCTCGGCACGCTGCTCGCCGTGGCCATCGATCTGCGCGACACCGGCGGTCAGTTGATGATTCCGCTGACCGCCGTGCAGATTCTCTGGATCAATCTCATCAGCGACGGCATCCCGGCGCTGGCGCTGGCGTTCGATCGCCGGACGGGACTGATGGACCAGCCGCCGCGCCCGCCGCAAGCCCCGCTGCTCGACCGTCCGTCCATCCGTTTCATCATCTACGCCGGCGGGCTCAAGGCATTGCTCGCGCTGGCGATGCTGGCGGTGTTGCCACGGGCAGGCTACGACCTCGACATCGCCCGTGCCGCGACCTTTCATTTCATG
>CADEEX010000275.1 GCA_902826465.1 uncultured Acidobacteriota bacterium | reverse complement strand
TGCCCGATGTCGACGATGCGCACATCGTGCCGGGGCCGACCCTCACCGTGTATCACGCCTTCGAGCAGCAGGTGAACGGCGGCCGCGTGTTCGTCCATACGCGCACCGACCCGTATCCGTTCGTGCCGCAGGTCACACGCATTGTCCGCGAACTGGCGCAGGACCAGCCGGTGGAACAGGCGGCCACACTCGACGACATCCGCACGGAAGTGCTGACGCCCGATCGCCTGAATGCCGCGGTGTTCGGGCTGTTTGCGATTGTGGCGCTGGCGATCGCGGTGATCGGCGTCGCTGGCGTGCTGGCGTTCTCGGTGAGCGGACGCACACGCGAGTTCGGCATCCGGATGGCGCTCGGCTCGAAGCCGACGGCGATTCTGGCGGGCGTGGTGAAGAACGGGGCGGTCATCGCTGCTGGCGGCATCGTGATTGGGCTGGTCGCAGGCGTCGCCCTGGTCCGAGTGGCCGCTTCCTATGTCGAGCAGGTGCAGACGCCGGGTGCCATCGTGGTGGTTGCGTCTGCAGCGGTGCTGATTGTGGCCGGCATTGTGGCTTCGGCGATTCCGGCGGCACGTGCGGCGCGCACCAACGTCATCGAAGCGCTGAGAGCGGAGTAGTCGTGCCACCGAAACCTGATCTTCTGCAAGGCACGCTCGATCTGCTGATCCTGAAGACGCTGCGGCTCGAGTCGAATCATGGCTGGGGCATCTCGCTGCGCATTCAGCAGATGTCGGCCGACGTGCTGGCCGTGAACCAGGGCTCGCTCTATCCCGCGCTGACCCGGCTCGAAGAACAGGGACTCATCACCGCCGAGTGGGGCGTGTCCGACAACAACCGACGGGCGCGCTTCTACAGCATCACCAAGGCCGGCCGGAAGCAGCTCGATACGGAAACGGCGCACTGGCAGAAGATGGCCGCCGCCATCAATCGGATCGTCGACGCGGTGTAGTGATGGTCTGGCTCTCACAACTGCACTACCGGACGCGCACGCTCTTCGGCCGCGACTCTCTGGAGCGTGGGCTCGACGACGAGCTGCAGTTCCACCTCGAGATGCAGACAACCGCGAACATCGGGATGGGGATGTCGCCGCGTGTGGCGCGCACCGCGGCGGAGCGTCAGTTCGGCAGCATTAGTCGGCACAAGGACGCCTATCGAGAGCGTTGGGGTGCGCGGCAGCTGGAGACACTCTGGCAGGATGCGCGCCACGCGGTACGCCACGCGTTGTCACACCGCGCCACGTCGCTGGCCGTGATCCTGGTGCTGGCTTTGGGGATTGGCGCCGGCACGGCGGTCTTCAACGTGTTGTACGCCGTGCTCATCAATCCATTGCCGCTCGCCGACCCCGGTCGTCTGGTCCGTCTGCATGCGCGAGCAGCATCCCAGCAGCAAGAACGACTCCTGTCTGCGCCTGAAGTGAGAGATCTGCGCGCGCACGTGCCGAGCCTTGGCAGCGTCGCCGAGTTTCACTACATGTACTTCATCCTGCTCGATGGCGACGAGCCGCAGCGTGTGTCGGCGGGCGTGGTGTCCTCCAATTTCTTCGACGTGATCGGTGTCAGGCCGATCATGGGCCGGACCTTCACCGCACGCGAGGAGCAGCCAGGCGCCGAGGGCGTCATCATCGTCAGCCATCGCTATTGGCAGGAACAACTGGCCGGCGACCCTGGCATCGTCGGCCGCCGATTCCAGATGAACGATCGCGCGCACCGCGTTGTGGGGGTGTTGCCGCCGCTGCCAAGTTTTCCTGAGCAGGCCGATATCTACCTTCCGACAGCGGCGTGTCCGCTGCGCATCAGTGTCGCCGCCGACCAGGATCGCAGTCTGCACCTGGTCAGCGTGCTCGGACGGT
The DNA here is from genome assembly GCA_902826465.1 of uncultured Acidobacteriota bacterium. Taxonomy (GTDB): domain Bacteria; phylum Acidobacteriota; class Vicinamibacteria; order Vicinamibacterales; family CAVVIG01; genus CADEEX01. Next base: position 4,383 of record CADEEX010000275.1, on the reverse strand, counting down.
TGGCTCCCCGTGAAGACGCCACAGAACGGGCGCCTTACGGTGATCGCTCCGACGACCTCTCGGTCGTTCAACACGATCTGGACACACTGACGCAACGGTTGAGTGCGGCCGAACCCACCATCTATCGGGCGCCCGCCGATCTGTCGGTGGTTCCCGTGCACGACGACATCACGGGGCGCTTCCGGCCGACCATGTCGGTGCTCGCGGCCAGCACGCTCTTTCTGCTGCTGACGCTGTGTGTCAGCGTCGGCGCGCTCATGGTGGCGACAACGCTCAAACGTCGCGAGAACCTGTTGCTGATGACGGCGCTCGGTATTTCGCGCGGCCGTCTGTTCCGCCAGTTCGCGACCGAGGCGCTCGTGTTAGCGGTGGGCGGTTCGCTGCTTGGGCTCGTGCTGGCGTGGCAGACGGTGCCGATTCTGGCCTCGTTGGCGGCCCGGTTCACGCCACGCGCCGTCGAGATTCGCTTCGACCAGACCTCGTTGTGGTTTGCCGCTGTCGTCGCGGTGGTCGTCAGCGTCCTCATTGGCGCAATTGTCACGATGACTGCGGCGTCGTCGCTTCGCGGGACCGACGGGCTCGGACACCGGCGACACGTGTCAACCCGCCCGCGACTGTTCAAAGCACTCGTCGTCGTCCACATCGCGGTCTCGTTCGTGCTGCTGGTGGGTGCCGGACTGATGCTTCGCAGCCTGGTGAATCTGGAGCGCATCGACACCGGATATCGCACCGACAACGTCCTCACGATGCGGTTGTCGTCAGATTTCATCGAGTATCCAAACATGCGCGCGCAGTCAGCGCTCTTCCTTCAGGTGCTTGCGACTCTCGAGCGCACTCCTGCGGTGACGAGCGTTGGCATCTCGGGTGCGCTGCCGCTGGCCGGCGCCGGTAATCTCGGCGAAGACACCGTCGAAGTCGATGGACCAACAGCGCCGACGCGAGTGGACAAGCCACTCGCCTCGCTGCAGAGCGTGTCGCCAGGATATTTCACCACCGTGGGTCTTGCCGTGCGCCAGGGCCGGTTGTTCACCGCGGATGATCGGGCCGGTGCCGACCGGGTGGTGATCGTGAACGAGGGGATGGCCCGCCGGTACTGGAATGAGCGGAGCGCGGTGGGACGGCGACTGCGCGTCGGCGAAGGAGAGTGGGCCACTGTGGTGGGTGTCGTGGCCGACGCCAGGCAGCGCTTGAGCGAACCGCCGATGGACGAGGTGTACTGGCCGCTCGCGCAGTTGCCGCTGGTTCGCGGTCTGCCGACTCCGCAGGTGCGGATCTTCGTGCGCGGCACTCTGCCGGCAGAGCCGCTCGAAGCGGTCGTGCGTGCCGCGATTCGCGAGGCGGCGCCGCGGCAGCCGGTCGATAGTGTCTTACCGCTGACGGTGGTACGCGATCAGTCGTTGGCGCCGATGCGGGTCACGACCACGCTGGTCGGTATCTTCGCCGCGATTGCGCTGGCCATCTCGGCGATCGGGCTGAGCGGTGTCGCCGGTGCGTCGGTGTCGATGCGCACGCGCGCGTTCGGCCTGCAGATGGCGCTCGGCGCGACACGCTGGCGGCTGCTGCTCGGTGTGCTGAGGGAGGGCGTGGCGCTTGGCGTTGCCGGGCTGATGTGCGGTGCCGCACTGTCGGTGCTGTTGACCCGCTCACTGGATCAGCTGCTGTTTGAGGTGACGCCCTACGACCCCGCAACGTTTGCCGCGGTCGCCGGTGTGCTGATGCTGACGACGGTGGCGGCCTGCGTGGCGCCGGCGCGCCGGGCGGCGATGGTCGATCCCTGTGTGGCGCTTCGCGCCTGACATTCGCTATGTATCAACCTCGTCGTCAATCGGTTCGTTGGGTGCTGCTGTTCCTGCTCGCGGCGAGCGTGCATTCGTTGGCCGCGCAGGAGGGGACTGCCCCGCTGACGCTCACTGCAGACGATGCGGTGAGATTTGCCCTCGAGAACAATCTGGCGCTCGACAGCGCTCGGTTGTTGCCGGCGCTCGCCGTGCAGGACGTATACGCGGCGCGCGGCTCCTGGGCTCCGCGTTTTATCAGCCGAACCACCGGGTCGAACCGCGAAACACCGCCCGCCAGCGCCTTCGATCAGCCGTCGGTCTTCAATCGTCAGCTCACGGTGCAGGCCGGCGTCGCCCAGCGTTTGGCCTGGGGCACGTCGTACGACGTGTCGTGGGACGGCGGCCGGCTGACGACCAACAACCCGCTGGCTCGCTATCTGCCGCAGCTCGCCACAGCCGCAACCGCGTCGGTGACGCAGCCGCTGTTACGCGGTTTCCGCTACGACGCGGTGCGGGCGGCGCACGATGCCGGCCTCCGCGGCGTCGACGTCGCCGAGGCGCAGGTTGATTCGGCGGTGGCGACGACGACGCGCCAGGTCCGGCGTGCCTACTGGGCGTGGCTCTATGCCCGCGATTTCCTGCAGGTGCAGCGCGACTCGCTGGCGTACGCGCAGGCGCTGCTCGACGGCAATCGCGAGCGCGTCCGTGTGGGTTCTATTGCCGGCGCCGATGTGATCGAAGCCGAGGCCGAAGTCGCCCGCCGGTCAGAAGCGATCCTGATTGCCGCGAACCAGGTGACCGATACCGAAGACCAGCTGCGAGTGATCATCTTCACTCCCCGCGATCCACGGTTTGCCCGGCCACTCGAGCCAGCGCGCGGCCTCGACGAGCTGGGGGCCGTTGCATCTGTCGGCGAGGCTGGCGCTGACCAGCTCTCACTGGAAGCGCGGCGCGACTTGCGCGTGCTGAGCACCGCCCTGGCGATTGACGACATCGCGGTGAGGCAGGCGGCCAACAACCGGCTGCCCGATCTGGCGCTGCGCGCCGACTACGCGATGCAGGCCACGGCGGGGACCGAGCTGTTGCGCGCGCAAGGATTCACGGGACCAGTAACCGGTCGGCTCGACCGCAGTTTCTCGGCGGCGTTGTCCGACCTGGCGACACGTCGCTTCCCGAGCTGGACGGTGGCCGTTGCCGTCAGCTATCCACTCGGCACCGACCAGGCCGACGCCGACGCGGCGCGCGCCAGCGTTCGTCGCCGGCAGGATCAGATTGCGTTCGAAGCCGCCGAGCAGCAGGCCGCGCTCGAGATGCGGGTGGCGCAGCGCGCGGTGGCCGTCAATCGCCAGCGTCTCGACACCACCGCGACGGCCGTGGCGCTATCGGCGCAGCGTCTCGACAACGAGGAACGGAAGTTTCTCGCCGGGCTCTCGACCAGCTTCTTCGTGTTCCAGGCACAGCGCGATTTGGCGCAGACACGTGAGCAGCAGCTGCGGTCGATGCTCGATTACCGCTGGTCGCTGGTCGATCTCGAGGCGGTGCAGGTGATTCCAGTCTCGAAGTAGCGCGCCCCTTTTTCGGGGCGGTCATCGGGTTACTGGACTTCGAAGGCGAGCAACACGTTGCCAGGCCGGCCCAGGTGATCGCCGTAACCAGCGTTGATGTAGACCATCCCGCCGGCCACCGCCGGACCGGCCGCTTGAATCGCCCCGCCCGTGGCGCGGACGCCGTTGAGGGTGAGGAACTCGCGGTTGGTGTCGAACTCCCAGATGATCGAGCCGTCCCTGGTCGAGTGCGCGCGGAAGGCGCCGTCGTTCGAGCCGGAGAACAGCACGCCGGGAATGAGCGTGGGCGGCGAGATGAGCGCGGCATTGCACGTGGCGCCGCCGCGACACTTGAGGGGCGGGGGAGGCTGATACCAGACCCGCTGGCCGGTGGCCAGATCCACAGCGTGCAGCCCGCCAGGTGTCGGCGTGCGGATGTCGGACACGGGCAGATACACGCGCTCGCTATCCACCGCCACGCCCCACTGAATGCCGCCCCAGAGTGATCCTTGTCCGGCACGGTATTCCCATACCAACGCGCCTTGCTTGTCGGGATCGACCGCGTAAGCCATGCCTGATTTCTGCCCGAGGATGAGCAGATCGCGCCCGGCCTTGGTGGTGGCCAGAGTCGCCGGCGTACCGAAGTCGAAGTCGGGCCCGGCCTTGTCGACGCAGTTTGCGGAGCCGGCGCGGCAACCGAACACATCGTCGATGGTGAGCTGCTTCGACCACTTGATGGCGCCGGTGCGTGGATCGAGCGCGAGGATGGCGTCGGTCGTTGGCGCCGCGGTCTTGCCACTGTAGGTGTTGCCGGTCGTGACGTAGACCACGCCTCGCTTGCGATCGACAGTGGGGGACGACCACACGCCAACGCCGGACGGCCCCAGCAGCGGCACCCCCTGCGGCGTCTTGCCCAACTCCTGCGGCGGCTCCACCATGTAGGTTTGCCAGACGGTGTGTCCGTCGTTCGTGTCGATCGCCGCGACGCTGCCGCGGAACGAACAGCACGCGTAGCCAGGCTGACTGGCCGCGGTCTCCTCGAGCGACGAGATCGGCACAAA
>CADEEX010000274.1 GCA_902826465.1 uncultured Acidobacteriota bacterium | reverse complement strand
CGGTTTGAAGCCGAGCGAGCTTATCAACCGCGGCACCGGCTCCGAAGGTCCGACCGAACTGCGTTACAACGCGCACGTGTCGTTCTCAGTGATGCAGGAGGCGATGAACAACCTCGAAAAGGTCACCAATCGTCGGAAAGCCGTGGTCTGGGTGGGTGAGGGCTACGACTTCAAGCCGTTCCAGGACGCGCGCCTTGGCCTCAGCGACCCGAATTCGCCGTTCCTGCAGAATCAGGGCAATGCGATGCGGAACAACCAGGACGACGGCGGCGGATCCCAGATCGATCCGATGTTGACGCAGCAGAAGCAGAACGAAACGTTCAGCGACGCCGACCTCTCGTACGAACTGGCTGAGATTACGCGCGCGGCCAATCGCGCCAACACCACCATCTACACGATCGATCCACGCGGGTTGATTGCGGGGGCGGACATCGACGAGCAGGTCGATCCGCAGCAGTGGAACAGCTACGTCAGGAAGTCGCAGGACAGCATGCGCGTGCTGGCCGAGGAAACGGGCGGCATCGCGGTTGTCAACATGAACAACTTCGACAAGGCGTTGAAGGAGATCGACAACGCCAGCAGCGACTACTACGTGCTCGGGTACTACTCGAGCAATGCCGACCTGACGCAGCGGCGCCGGAAGATTGACGTGAAAGTCGTGCGGAAGGACGTCGACGTGTTCTCGCGCAAGGAATACGTCCTCAAGACGCCGAAGCCTGTCTCGCCGCCACCCGCGCCGGCACCGAGACGGTAGCCTTCTTCATCCGGGTCACACGCTCGGGGAGCACGCGCGGCGTTCCCTCGGCCTTCATCCGATCGGCCGCTTCGGCGAGGTACTGCTCGTCGATGTCGGCGCCAATGAAGTTCACACCGAGCCGCGCACAGGCCACCGCGGTGCTTCCGAGTCCTGTGAACGGGTCCATTACCACGTCGATGTTCGACAGACCGTGCAGGCGGATGCACTGCTCGGGAAGGCGCGAGGGGAACGTGGCCGGATGCGGGCGGTCACGATCGCGTCGCTGAATCGTTTCGTAGGGAATGAACCACGTGTTTCCGCGGCATCGGACACCCGAGCCGGCCGACTGCCATCGCGCCACGTTCGACTGATCCTGGTAGGGGACGCCGAGCGCGAGCCGGTCGAGCAGCGTGCTGCCCTGTGGCGTGAAATGGAACACGAACTCGTGACAATCGTTCACGTAGCGTTCGCTGTTGATTGGCTTGTAGTGGCCCACGGCCAGGTCGCGGGCAAGGCCGGCCGCGGCGCCGGTCGACGCCCGTTCGATGGCGATCGATTTCACCCAGTGAATGATGTTCTGCAGCTTCAGGTGGGGGCGGGCCGCCTGAGCCACATCGAGGGCCGTCCAGGGATCTGAAGGCCGCGTGCCGACGTTGAGAAAGAGGGAGCCTTCCGGTTTCAACACCCGCGCGGCGGCCGCGATCCAGTCACTCGTCCAGGCCAGATAGTCGGCCTGACTCAGGGTGTCCTGGTAGGTGTTATAGCGAATCCCCATGTTGTACGGCGGCGACGTCACCATCACGTCAACACTGTGGGCAGGGAGTTCGGCGAAGACGTCCAGGCAGTCGCCCAGATAAAACGTGCCCTCCGAGGTCCGGGACGCCTTCACGCTGCGGTAAGGATTTCTCAGAATTGCCATGCGACCCGTCTTTTCGGTACGAGCGAGTCCGTACGATAGGGCAGCGAACTGAGGTATGGCAGCCACATCGGATGTGGCTGGAACAGGACAGACCCGGCGGGAGCCGGACGGCAGGAAAAGCTTAAGAGGCTTTGGTAAATGCGAGGGCGGCAGGGGCCGTCACGCGGGCTGAGGCAATCGTGTGATTGCGACGGTGACCGTGACTTCCGCAGCCTTTCCCTTTTTCTTCCACGTAGGTTACTTCCCGGCTCGTCGCCACCTCGCGATAACGTCCGACGACGCAACCGCAGGTGAGCGTGGTGAAGCCGAGAAGTCGAACGAGACTCATGGCGCCCTCCACGTAAGTAGGCAACCGATACCAAGCAATTCCAGTGCCTGAGATCGTTGCCACTGGAATTATCGGTGGACGACCACACACGCTCACATCAACATCAAGAAAAATCTTTCGACAATGGCGCGCGCGATTCAGCCGTTTGGATATTTCCGTCGCGGGATAATGCGGCGTGCCCGAGACGCGAGGTGGTCAGCACGCCGACATTCACGCGGACGTTGAAGCGATCGTGCAGGACGGCGACGGCTGGCTGCGGCTGCGCGAGCCGTTTCGCATCGTCGCCGCTGAGCGGCCGGAGGATGTGCGGCCGGCGCTGCGCGAGGTGGAGCGGCTGACCCGTGATCATGCGTGTCATGCAGCGGGCTGGGTGTCGTTCGAGGCGGCCAGCGGCTTCGGATTGACGGTAAAGCCGCCGCAGCGTCGATTCCCCCTGGTCTGGTTCGGGCTCTTTGGGCCTGCCACGGTCCGCCTGGGACCAGCGCCGAATGCTGGCGACGCGTACCAGCTTGGACCCATCACGCCGCTTCTCGACCGCGACGCATTCCGGCGTCTCTTCATCCGAGTGCGGGAACACATCGCCGCGGGCAACAGCTATCAGGCAAACCTGACGTTCCAGACGCGGGCAGACTTTTCCGGCGACCCCAGGACCTTGTTCGCCGACCTGGTTGAGGCGCAGGGCGGCCGGTACTCGGCGTTCTTCTCTGTCGGGTCGATGGCCGTCTGTTCGGCATCTCCGGAACTGTTCTTTGAACTCGACGGCCTGGCGATTCGGACGCGCATCATGAAGGGCACGGCGAGACGCGGCCTCACGCCTGCGGCAGACGAAGAGGCGCGACTGCGTCTGGCGACGTCAGCAAAGGAACGAGCGGAGAACGTGATGATCGTCGACATGATGCGCAACGACCTGGGGCGTATTGCCGAGGTTGGCTCGGTGTCGGTGCCGTCGCTGTGCGACGTTGAGCGCTATCCCGCGGTGTGGCAGATGACGTCGCGGGTAAACGCGCGCTCAACCGCCTCGCTCGACGAGATCTTTGCGGCACTTCACCCCTCGGCCTCTGTCACGGGTGCGCCCAAAGTGCGGACGCTCGAGATTCTGGCCGAGTTGGAGCCGCAGTCGCGTGGCCTCTACACCGGTGCCATCGGCCACATCGCCCCCAACGGCAATGCCCGCTTCAACGTCGCCATCCGCACCGCCATCGTCGATCGCACGGCGGGCGCGGTGCATTTTGGCGTCGGCAGCGGAATCGTGTGGGATTCCGAGGCTGATGCCGAATACGACGAGTGTCTGCTCAAGGGCGCAATTCTCGGCCGGCGCCCTATTGCGTTCGAGCTGCTCGAAACGATGCGGTGGACACCAGACGAAGGATTCTTTCTGCTCGCCCGCCATCTCGAACGAGTCGAAGCCTCCGCCCACTACTTCGATGTCCCGTACGAGCGGAACCGGGTAGAGGAGGCGCTGGCCACAAGTCTCGCCGGGCAGTCGGAACCGCGACGGGTGCGGCTGCTGGTCGATCGCCGTGGGCACGTGCGCGTTGAGCACGCCCGGTTGGTCCGGTCACCGGACCTGCTTCGCGTGGCGCTGGCGTCAAGTCCTGTGAATCGTCTGGAGCCCTGGCTCTTTCACAAGACCACACACCGGACGATTTATGAGGACGCGAGGCGTGCACACCCGACGGTCGACGATGTGGTGCTGTGGAATGAACGGGGTGAGATCACGGAAGGCACCATCGCCAATGTGGTCGTTGAGGTAGACGGCGTGCGGGTGACGCCGCCGGTCGAGTGCGGCCTTCTGGCGGGCACGTTTCGCGCCGAGATGCTGGCGCGGGGCGAGATCAAGGAAGCAGTCATACCCCTGGCCGCGGTAAAGTCAGCGCCCATGTGGCTCATCAATTCCGTTCACGAATGGCGGCGCGCTGAGGTGATGGCGTGAGGGGATGGCTCGCCTTCGGCGCCATCGTGGCGGTGGCGTCGCTCGTCGGCGCGCAGCCGGCCGCCGACGTCAGGACGCTCGCCAGAGACGCGCGTGTGCGCACGGCCCTCGAGACGGCGAAAAGCGGGGAGCCGCGAACGATCGACGACCAGATCCGATTCTGTGAAGTGCCGGCGCCGCCGTTCAAGGAAGCCGCGCGTGGGGAACTGCTGCGGCGCGCGTTCGAGGAGGTGGGGCTGCAGAACGTGCGGGTGGATCGCACCGGCAACGTGCTTGGCGATCGTCCCGGCGCTGCCGCGCGCCCCCGCGTCGTGCTGGCCGCGCACCTCGACACCGTGTTTCCTGAAGAGACGCCCGTGAAGGTGACGCGGCAGGGCGCGTTACTCAAAGGGCCGGGCATTGGCGACAACTGCCGCGGCCTGGCCGTACTCGTGGCCACGGCGCGGGCGCTTGGGCAGGCCGGCGTGCGAACGCCGGGCACGGTGACGTTCGTGGCCAATGTCGGCGAGGAGGGTCTCGGTGATCTCCGGGGCGTCAAGGCGCTGTTCGCGGAGACGCTGAAAGGGCAGGTCGATCGGTTCGTGTCGATCGACAACGCCGGCATCCTCATCTCCACCATCGGCGTCGGGAGCCATCGTTATCGCGTGACGTTCAGCGGTCCGGGCGGCCACAGCTTCGCGCAGTTCGGCATGCCGAACCCGGCCAACGCGCTCGGCCGGGCGGTGGCGCGGATTGCGGACATCCAGGTGCCAGGCCAGCCGTTCACGACGTTCAACGTCGGACGGATCGGCGGCGGCACCTCGGTCAACGCGATTCCCGCCGAGGCCTGGATGGAGGTCGACATCCGATCGTCCGGTGCGGCGGAACTGGCCGCCCTCGACGCGAAGATTCAGCAGGCGGTCGAGTCGGCGGCGCGCGACGAGAACTCGCGGTGGCGGCGGCCCGGCGTCATCACGGTCACCCGGGCCCTGGTCGGTGACCGACCGGCGAGCGCAACGGCCGACAGTGCGTCGATCGTGCAGACCGCTCGGGCCGTGGCCAGGGAGCTGGGACTCCAGGCCGGCAGCGGCGAGTCGTCCAGTGACTCCAACTTGCCGATGAGTCTCGGCGTGCCGGCCATCACGATCGGCGCCGGCGGCTGGTCCACCGACGCGCATTCGGTGACGGAGCAGTTCGACACCACCGACGCGTGGAAGGGGACGCAGAACGCGGTGCTGCTGGTGGTGGCGCTGGCGCGATAGGGGTGCTTAAGGTGCTGGCGACGCGCCGCTTCGCAGGGCCGTGAAGCGCGCCAGATCCCGGGCGCGCTGGCCGGCGGCCATGCGCCTGGCCGTGATCACGCGAACAGCAAACAACGCGTGCACGGCGCCGATCACGGCCCACTCGATCGGTAGCGCGCCGGCGAAAGCGGCGGGTGCGATGTTGCCCAGCGTCGCAATCAGAAAGAGCGAGGCAAAGACCGGGTTGGGAGTCCCCCTGGCGGCCTCTGGACCAAACTGCATCGCCGCGTGCTCCCACCGAGCGGTGGCCTCCGCATCCGCAGACTCGTAGAACACCTGGATATATCGTCCGACGCGCTCGACGCCCACGTGCAGGGCGAACACAGCTTCGAAGACCGCGGCCAGCACGACGAGCGGCAGAAGGGTGGCCACCGGCAGGGCCATGGTCGCCGCGGTTGTGAGGACGAGCGCCGCCCAGCCGACGATGCCCGCGACGAACAGGTAGAGCCGGGCGGTGCCGCGCTCACGAATGGTGGCCCGAAGCGCGCGGTATTCGTCGCGTTCCCGCGGTGTCATGGTGCGCATTCTTTTCGTGTCGAGTCTCCGGAGGCGGCGCCAGCGGCCGATAAGCCCTTTAAGGGGATCTCGGGGAGGCATCGCGCCGGGGCCATTCTGGCACAAGCGCGCGCGCAGGCGGGGAAGTCGCTCGTGCCCGTAAGTGGATCGTGCAATCGTGACGATAAAGTGCTTGCGGTCTATCAATTCCTTGCTAGAATTACTGCGCAATCCCCAGCAACTTACAGCCTCTGGTCAGGACACGGAGTGAACGTGCGCAGAGCGATTTCTCTCTGGATCGGTACCGCTGCAGCCCTCGCCATGGTCGGGTTCGTCCCGTTGTTGGCTGAAGCCGCCGGTCCCGCCAAGAAACCTACCGCCCCCGCGAAACCGCGGACCACGATGGCGCGACGCGCCACCTCGGCCAGAGCGCGCTCTGTCGCCACGAGCCGCGAGATGGCCGACACCGTCGTGCCACGCTACAAGGTCGACGCCAGGTGCGACCTCTTCCCCGACCTTCGGGCGGCGGCGGCCACCCTT
>CADEEX010000273.1 GCA_902826465.1 uncultured Acidobacteriota bacterium | reverse complement strand
TCCCTGCACGGCACGCATCCAGGCGTCGCCGACCGGAATCACCGCCTTCACCGCTGACGCGGCCGCGGCCCTGTCGTAAGCGACGCGAATGTCCTTCGACATCGCCTCGAGCGGCTGCCCGGCCCACGCGCCCTTTTCCGGATAGACCTGATCCGCTCTTGACCAGGTCGCCATGAGATACAGATCCACCTTCGGATTCTTCGTCCGCAGAAAATCGGCCATCTGCTTGCTGGTTGCCACCAGCTTCGCCGGATCACGTGGCTTGTCAGCGTCGAGCGTGCTGTAGCCGTGCATCACCACGGTGTCCCAGGCGCGACGACCCACGACTCCCAGTTTGTTCTCGAGATGGAAATCGAGCCCGCTGCCCCCTCGCGTTTCGAGCGACACGTCGTAGTCGAGCCCGGCCTGCTGGGTGAACGACTTGAAGAGCGCCGGCACGCCGCCGATGCCCTCGTTGTTCAGATCGGTGACGGTGTCGGCGCGGTAGAAGCGCACGGCCGATCCTGAGCCAAACAGAAAGCTGTTGCCGATGAAGAGCACGCTCGTACCCGCGGCTCCTATCGTGCCCGACAACAACAGCAGCAATCCGGCGACGAGACTCAGCGTCTGCTTCATGAGGATCCCTCCAGAGAACGGCCGCCATGGTAATACGCGAGGGCGCCCTATGTTGCATCCTTCTTGCGATCGACGTGGCCGAGATCGCGCCCAGGGCTCACGTGGTCGCGGACGATCTGCTTGAGTTCAGCGATGTCAGGGAATCGCCCCTGCGCCTTCCGCGACCAGAGCACCTGGTCGCCAAGGCGAACGTCGAAGATGCCGCCCGTGCCGGTGGTCAGCGACACGCCAGACAGTTCGTGCTCGAACGTCGACAGCAGTTCCTGGGCCATCCAGGCGGCGCGCAGCATCCAACGACACTGCGTGCAGTAGACGATCTCGATGCGATGGCTCATGCCATCACCGTCAGATCGTGCAAACGGCGCTGACGCAGGACTTCGTAGACCGCGATACCCACGCTGGTCGACAGGTTCAACGAACGCACCCGCGGAGAGGCAATCGGCATGGTGACAAAGCGCTCGCGATAGCGTTCGTGCAAATCGGCCGGTAACCCACCGGTCTCTCGTCCGAAAACCAGCACCACATCGCTCGCCGCCCCGAGCGGCGCGTCCCACAGCGTGCGACTCGCCTTGGTTGAAAAAAAGTAGGGCTCGCCGAGTGTCGGCAACTGCGATTCGAACGCGTCCCACGATGGCCACACGCGCAGCGCCACGTGCTCCCAGTAGTCGAGGCCGGCGCGCTTGACCTGACGCTCGTCGAGGGAAAAACCGAGCGGCTCGATGAGATGCAGCGTGGCGCCAACGGCCAGGCACGTTCGCCCGGCGTTGCCGGTATTCCAATGAATCTCTGGTTGCACGAGAACAACGTGGATCGACATCAGTCAGACAAGCGACGCTGCGTCTGGATGCATGCGCCGACGCCGTGCGGCCTCGGCCGCCTGGCGCACCAGCGTTACCGCAGCGCCTTGCCGGCCATGCGCAGAATGTCGTCGAGCGGATTGCCGTCGCCATTCATGTCGAGCATCGACGCGAGCCCGCCACCGCCAGCCTGTTGGCCCACGCGGCCACCCTGTCCGCCGAGCAGGCCGCCCAACAGGCCGCCAAGACCACCACCGCCGGATGACGACGGCAGCGCCATACCGCCGCCACCCTGCTTCGCCATGTAGCCGGTGACGAGCATCGCGAGCATGGGCAGCATCTTCTTGAGCATGCCGGCATCGAGACCGGAATGCGACGCCGCGTTCTGCGCCACCGCACGGCTGACGTCTTTCGAACCGAAGATCTGGCCGAGCACGTCGTTGCCCGGCCGCACATCGGTGGGATGTGACGCGAGCACTTCGTCGAACAGTCCGCCGCCGCCAAGCTGACCGAGCAACCCCCCGAGCCCGTCGAGCCCAGACGGCTGCGCCTGCGCCTGCTTCTTCAACCCGCCGAGAATCGCCGGCGCCAGCGCTTCTGCGCCGCTCGCGGCCTGCGCTTCGCTGATGCCGAGCTCGCGGGCGATCGATTGAAGCCCACCGGCCTGCGCGAGGATGTCAGTGATTTGCATGGTCATGCTCCTTTTGCCACCGCGATTGTAGTCGCCCGAGCGGCAGACCGCTCACGACTTGTCTGGCGTCGTCTTCTTGGACTCTCCTGTCTCTGGCCTGCGCTAGATGAGACGTCGAGCCATTCGTCCAGCGACCTGGATGAAGCCGCGAACAACCAGTCCAACAACGGTGCCGCCGACGGTCGCTACACTTAACATCACCGTGCCGATGGCGATGACGATCGGAAAGAGGTTGCTTCCGCCGAGCAGGAACAGCGTCGCCGACATGGCCCAGAACGCTCCGCCGAGGTACGCGAGCGCGCGCAGGACGACGTCCGCATAGGGCGTCGCGAGCGCAGCCCCCAGTGCTGTCGCCAGCATCACCCTGGTGACGTTGTGCCCCGAGTTGAGGAACCAGCCTGGACTGTCTGGCGTGAGCAGTGGGCCAGGGCTCGCCGCCAGCATGACAACCTGACTTACAAGAAACGTCGCGAACCCCGCAGCCGCGGGGACCAGCCACGTCGTATAACGGCCGCGGTCGCTCATGGCTCGTTCACCTGGCCCGGCACGGCCCCGTCGTCCGCATCGACGGTGACGGTGTGGTGGGTGCAGGCCGGCGCATCTCGGCGTCGAACGCCGGATCGACCGGCACAGACTTCGTTCGTCCACATGCCACCGACGGCCCGGTCTTCTCCAGAATCTGACGGGTGGCAAGCGCCGGAACAGGCGGGAGCGGGCGCGTAATTGGTGCCCTGCTGCCTGGACCCGGGAACAGCTGTCCAAATGGGTTCGCGCTGCCGGGCTCCGAGCGCTTCGGCGTGGCTAACGAGGGGGTAACAGTGACCGCGAGGACCGCAACGCTGACTGCAACAACACCGATAGCGCGCATAACGCCTCCGCCATCATGCTACCCAACATCCAGCGACTCCGGATCGGCGCTCTCTCAGCGAACGTCGAACGGCACAGTAAGACCACCACCGACGACGATGCCGGTCTCCCTGAATGGACCAAACGACGCGGTGTTCAAGCCCACTCGGGCGTTGAGCAGGAATCGACGGCCCTGTAACGGCACATAGACCCCACCACCAGGCTGGAGTGTCAGGAAGTTCTCGCCAGGGAAACGGAGCACGCCGACGAGCATCTCGCCGAACACACCAACGCGCGGCGAAGACACGAGGACAAGGCGAGGCCCGCCGAGTAACTCGCTCGATCCCTGGCCATCAGATCGCCCAAGGGCCACATGCCCCACAGCCTGAAGGATGAGTGTCCGACCCGCGCTCTGCGACGACGCCCCTCGGGCTGCCTGACCCAACAGACTGGGGCCGATCGGTCCGTTCGAACTGCGTCGCACAAGAATCCACTGGTAACCGTCGGCGTAGAAGTATTCACGGCTGCCGCTTCGCAGATGCGAGTGCTTGAAGCCGAGGAAAAAGCCGCGACGCTGGCTGTTGACGATGTCCTGAGCCTGCCAGACGAGGTCGTTGGCGCGGTCGGATTGGGCCTCGCGATCGAGCGGCGCATTCGTCGAGGGGCTGAGGCTGAACCTTGAGAGCGCCTCCGACGACGGCATCACGAGCGGCTGAGCAGAAGCTTGGCCAAGCAGGACCAGGAGAAGAGCGCCAGCGAGAAACAGAGGGCGGATGCCAGCCATCAAGAACCTTCTGAAGCCGAGTCTCCGATTGAAACGGGTCGCTCAGCAGTATAGGCGAATCGCTGTATCCTTAGTGGCTGTTCGCCCTCGATCAACAACGGAGAGAAACACCTATGACACGTCAGACGATCTGTGCCGTTTATGCCGCGACGCTACTGAGCGGCGCATCTGCCTTCGCTCAGGCCCCGCCGCCCGCCACCGAAGCGGGACTTCCGTATCTGGTCCTGGCCAACGTCCCCGCGAAGGGCGGTGCGAAACTCACCGTCACCTCGCCGGCGTTCAAGCAGATGGCCGACATCCCCTTCGAAAACACGCAGTACCGGACCAACACGTTCCCAGGGCTCGAATGGACCGCCGGGCCGGCCGGCACCAAGTCGTACGCCGTCATCATGCAGGACACTGACGCCGTGATTCGCGGCAGCGCGATCCTGCACTGGACGATGTTCAACATCACCGGCACCAAGCTCGATGCCGGGATGTCTGCGCCACCGGCCGGCGCGACCTACGGGCCGAACATCCGCGGTGCCAACCAGGCTTACATGGGTCCGCGCACTCCGGCGGGGCCCAAGCACCGCTATCACCTGCAGGTATTCGCGCTCGACACCACGCTTCCCGCGGAAGCCGGCGCCTCGCTCGATTCGCTCACGGCGGCCATGAAGGATCATGTGCTGGCGTCTGGTGAGGTCATCGGGCTCGGCCTGGTTGACCCGAATGCGCCGCCACCGCCAGCGCGCGGCACGGCGCCGGGCCAGTAACTCTTTCGCGCATTCGACTGACTCCAACGACCGCGATCGCACGATTGCGGTCGTTGGACCTTCCCGCCAGACGGTCTCGATCCGGCTACATGCCCTCGATCAACCGCACTTCTGACTCGCACTCGAATTCTGGCCAGTGCACGCGGTGGAGTTCCATGAACTCCGTCGCCACGGCCAGTGCCTCCTCCTTCGTCTTCACCTCGACGATGGCATAGCCACCCACCACTTCCTTGGTCTCTGTGTACGGCCCGTCGGACACGTGCAACTTGCCCTTGCTCGACCGGATCCGCACCGATTCCCGCAGCGGCTTCAGGCCGGCGGTCTCCTTCAGCACCCCGCTCGCGAACATGCGCGGTACGAACTCTCCCATGGCGTCCATCAGCGCCTTCGGCGGCGCCTGGGCATGGTCCAGTTCCTTGTGCTTGATGAACATGAGGTATCTCATTGTGATCGTCTCCAAAGCAGTCAGTAGTGGCCCTGGACCCTGCGTCCTGGGCCGTCATCTACACGACGAGTGGGGTTGCCGCTGATCGACATGCATGACGAAAGAGAAGAACGCGCGCCTGGCGGCTACGCGTCGAAACCAGGTCGGCGAAACTTCATGGCGTTCGGAAACTGCGCCTCCAGCAGACTGGTGAGGCGTTCGGCCGCCTCCAGGAGTCGCTTGGCGTCCGCATCGTCGGTGTGGTGAATCACGACCCGCCAGGCGGCAGCGGTTCGGCCGAGTAGCAGCAGCGTGAGCTTGGCCGAGCCGTTCCAGTCGTTCTCAACCGGATCGTCATTTCGCAATTCCTGTGAAAGGTTGAAGCCGCTGAGGGCGCGATGCAGCTTGGCGCCGATGAGCGCGTTATCCCACCGGATGATCTCGAGCGCCGACCGCGGCGCAGACACGGCTGGCAGGGCCTGTTCCTGATCGCGCAACCATCTGTGTGCGAGCACGGAGTACTCAATCGACGCCGTCTTCAACGGCGTGTCGTCGATTCGTTCGTCGCGCAACTGTTCATCGCGCCGCGCCTGGTCGACCTCGTCTTCCGTGATGTGCGCCAGCGCCTCGTCCATCCACCGCTGGCCCGGCGGGACCGGCTTTGGACTGTTGTCATCCGGCTGCGGCTGGCCCACGGCCAGCTCAATC
Source organism: uncultured Acidobacteriota bacterium (assembly GCA_902826465.1). Classification (GTDB taxonomy): domain Bacteria; phylum Acidobacteriota; class Vicinamibacteria; order Vicinamibacterales; family CAVVIG01; genus CADEEX01. The sequence goes on along the minus strand of CADEEX010000273.1, from coordinate 615 downwards.
GCCGCTTCCACATCGCCGTCGCACATTGCAATCGCGGCCTGCACGGCAAAGGCTGAGCACCTGTCGGTAAACGCGCAGCGCTCACACCACCGGTCGCAATACTCGGCAATAGAATCGATGGGCTCGCTCATGTCGACGTATGCGACCCATCCTAGCAGCCACGCAGATGCCTGCTGCCACGCCCCGGCTACTTTCCGTGCAATCAATCGTCCTCGCCGCACGGGATGACACCGTGGGCTCTGCCCAGCGTTCGCCGACACGCCAAAAAGAAAAAGGCGGCGGCTCCGAAGAACCGCCGCCTCTGTGACAGCAATGACCCGATGACTCGATTACTAAATCACCAAATCACCAAACTCGTGGCGTCAGTCCCCTAGTCGTTCGGATCGCCCGTGCGCGGAAGCGCTTCATCTGGTTCGACGAAGTACTCCATGTCTCGCTCCAGCTCGAGCTCATCGTCGCTCGGCTGCGGCGGCGCTGGCGCCGGCGGTGGTTCGTCCGGCGGAATCGCTACGTGCCGGTAGTACTCGAACCCGGTGCCGGCCGGAATCAGGCGGCCCATGGTGACGTTCTCCTTCAGGCCGCGCAGATGGTCGACCTTGCCGGAGATGGACGCCT
>CADEEX010000272.1 GCA_902826465.1 uncultured Acidobacteriota bacterium | reverse complement strand
GCAGGCGAATGCGCTGGCCGGAGAACGTGAACTGTCAGAGTTGGAGAAACAGGGGCTGATTCACACTTTCGAATCCACGCACGAACTGGCGTGGAACACGTGGAAGGGCTTTCTGGAGTCGCGTGGTGCGACCGCCACGATGCACGGTCCACGCGAGACAACGCGCGAAGCCTGTGCCGCTGGTCTCGCTGACCACGGCGACGCGTGGATGCAGATGATCGAGCATCGAAACCAGATCGCACACGCCTACAACGAGAAAGTCGCTGATGCTATCGTCGAGGCGATTCTGCCGGGCTATGTCGCCGAGTTCGAAGCCTTTCAAGAACGGATGCTCGAACTCGAACGCGAGGAGAGCCATCCGTTTTCGGCTTCGAGAAGTGTCGGGCCTGTGCAGGATCTCGGCTGCAGGCAGCTCTGATCATCGGCGGCCGATGGACGGACCACCTACCGGTGCCATCTGCACGGCAAATGAGCGCCATTCCGGGCATTCCAAAAGATGACGTTTGCCTCACTGGCTGGACGGTCGCATAATTCCTCGAATGGGGTCTGATCTGCTGTTTGCCCAGCCCTCTTGGCTCTCGGGATTGGCTCGGACGCTCGACGTGGCCGGCCAGTTCGATGAATACAACGAGAGCCCGAACGGCGAAGTCGCCAATGCGAGGGCGTGGCTTAGTGATTGGCGCACGGTCGGTCAGTTTCTGGCCGATGCGATGAACGCCTTCCGCCCTGAACCTGAAGGTCCGGCCACGTCCGCACGATAGTTGTCGGACGCCTGCTCGCGCAGCGCCGTAACTGTTGAGAGTTACTTAACAGTTCGAAACGGACGGCTGTGGCACCAGAAACCATGAACGAAACCCAGACCCGCGGCGAGCACGTCGATCCTGCGCTCCGAGCGGCAGGCTGGGGCGTGGTGGAAGGAAGCCGGATCCTTCGCGAGCATCCAATCACACCGGGCCGCATCGAGGGCGCCGGACGCCGCGGCCGGCCGTTCACGGCCGACTACGTGCTGGTGTATCGCAACCACAAGCTCGCGGTAGCGGAAGCCAAGGCGTGGAGCGCGCCGCTCACGCTGGGCGTGGCGCAGGCGAAAGACTACGCTGGCAATATGGCGGTGCGCTTTGCTTATGCCACCAACGGCCAGGGCATCTACGGCATCGACATGGACACCGGCGAGGAAGGAGAGCTTCCTCGCTATCCGACGCCGGATGAACTGTGGGCGCTCACCTTTGCAACGGCTAACGCCTGGCGCGACCGCTTCGCCGCAATCCCGTTTCCGGACAAGAGCGGTAGCTGGCAGATCCGCTTCTATCAGGAGATTGCCGTAAACAGAGTTCTCGAGAGAATCGCGGCCGGAGAACCACGCATTCTCCTGACGCTGGCCACCGGCACTGGCAAGACGTCGATCGCGTTTCAGATCGCCTGGAAGCTGTTTCAGGCGCGCTGGAATCTGACCGACTGGAAGAAGCTCGGCGAGCCAACGCGTCGGCCGCGCATTCTGTTTCTTGCCGACCGGAACACGCTCGCCACGCAGGCCTACAACGACTTCACCTCGTTCGCGGCCTTTGCCGACGATGCGCTGGTACGCGTCAATCCGGAAGACATTCGTAAGAAGGGGAAGGTGCCGAAGAACGCCAGCCTGTTCTTCACCATCTTTCAGACGTTCATGAGCGGCCCTCCGCAGAAGGGGGCGAACAACAACGGCAAGCCGTCGCCCTACTTCGGCGAGTATCCGCCCGACTTCTTCGACTTCATCGTGGTCGACGAGTGCCACCGCGGCGGCGCGAATGACGAAAGCACCTGGCGCGACATCCTCGAATACTTCGCACCGGCCGTACAGCTTGGCCTGACCGCCACGCCCAAGCGCCACGACAACATCGATACCTACAAATACTTCGGCGAACCGGTCTACATCTACTCGCTGAAAGAGGGGATCAACGACGGCTTCCTGACGCCGTTCAAGGTGAAGCAGATTTCCACCACGCTCGACGACTACGTCTACACGCCAGACGACACGTTGATCGAGGGCGAGGTGGAAGCCGGCAAGCGCTACGAAGAGAAAGACTTCAACCGGATCATCGAGATCAAGGAGCGTGAAGCGCATCGCGTGACCATCGTGATGCAGCAGATCAACCAGCGCGAGAAGACGCTGGTGTTCTGTGCCACGCAGGATCACGCGCTGGCTGTGCGCGACCTCATCAACCAGATGAAAACGAACCCGGACCCGAACTACTGCCAGCGGGTCACGGCCAACGACGGCGCCCTTGGCGATCAACACCTGCGCGATTTCCAGGACAACGACAGGACCATCCCGACGATTCTGACGACGTCGCAGAAGCTGTCGACCGGTGTCGATGCCAGGAACATCCGCAACATCGTGCTGATGCGCCCCATCAACTCGATGATCGAGTTCAAGCAGATCATCGGCCGCGGTACACGCCTCTACGAGGGCAAGGACTACTTCACGATCTACGACTTCGTGAAGGCGCACCATCATTTCAACGATCCTGAATGGGACGGTGAGCCGGCCGCCCCAGAGCCGGCGGCCCCGGCGTATTCGCCGTCAGCCGATGCGCCCCCGCGAGTGAAGGAAGAAGCGCTCGAATTCGGCAAGCGCTCGCGGGTGAAGGTGAAGCTGGCCGACGGCAAGGCGCGCACCATACAGCACATGATGTGCACCACCTTCTGGCACCCCGACGGCACGCCGATGTCGGCGCAGCAGTTCATGGAGATGCTGTTCGGCAGGCTGCCGGAGTTCTTCGCGAACGAAGCGGAACTGCGGGCGCTGTGGAGTGCGCCAGACACGCGCAAGCGCCTGTTGCAGGGACTGGCCGAGCAGGGCTTCGGCGGCGAGCAGCTCGCCGAGATGCAGAAGATCATCGACGCCGAGAAGAGCGACCTGTTCGACGTGCTGGCGCATGTCGCCTACGCGCTGCCGACGCTCACGCGCGAAGAACGGGCGTCGCGCGCCAGGGGCGACATCAGCACGCATTTCAACAGCAAGCAGCAGGCGTTTCTCGACTTCGTGCTGTCGCACTACGTGCGTGTCGGTGTGGAAGAACTCGACCAGGACAAGCTGACGCCGCTGCTGCGGCTGCGATACCAGAACTCCATCGCCGACGCGCTGGCCGATCTGGGACGGGCGGAAGACATCGGGCAGGCGTTTGCCGGATTCCAGCAGTATCTGTATCGGCCCGGTGCTCCGAGCAGCGGCAGCCACGTGTAAGCCGTTCGTCGTAGCGAATGTCCTTCGCGCAGATGCTCGATTCGCCGCGCTGCGACACGTACACACGTCGCTGCCACCTGTGCACCGTTGATTGTTGCCTGTACCGGTCGCTCGTCGACCTGTACGCACGGAAAGGCAACGCGTACTGCGGTAGTACGACCTCGGCCAGGTCCACTGCCGCGTGTGCAGGCCGCACCGCGAGCCGGACCAGAAGCAGTGCTGCGTGTACCAAGATCACTGCAGCCTGTACACAGTGCAATGCAGCGTGTACCGAGATCATTGCGCGCGGTTCAGCGACGACTGCTAACTCGTCTTGAATAACCGCAAACTCGATCTCATCGTGGCCAACTCGTTTGCCGACGATCAGCAGTTCGTGGCGCGCTGGAAGCAGGCGCGGCACGTCGGGCGGACGGGAACGATGGCGCCCGGACCCGATCCGGTCGCCTCGGAGCCAGCGGCTCCATAGAACACCTCCGCAGCAACGGAGCGTATCGATGACCGTTCGCACACGTTGATGGGAGGCCAGGGCCGGCCGGCCTGGCCTTCCATTGAGACGTCCCACCTCTCACCCCCCACATACCAGTACGATTACCACCGTGGACAACGGATGGGATCGCTCAGCCATCGCCTGGATCGCCGACATGGGCGAGCGCGGCGACTTCGGACGCCAGTACGTGCTCGACCCGGTCATGCTGCCGCGGGCCCTGGCCCTCAAGCCCACGACCGCACTCGACGTCGGCTGCGGCGAAGGGCGCTTTTGCCGCATGCTCTCGGCGCACGGCGTGCGGGTGACGGGCATCGATCCCACCGCAACTCTGCTCGACGCCGCCCGCGCGCGCCATCCCGAAGGGCGCTATGTGCGCGCCAACGCCGAACAGCTGCCGCTCGATGATGGCGCCTTCGATCTGGTGGTCAGCTACCTCTCGCTGATCGACATTCACGACATCGACCCGGCCATCCGGGAGATGGCGCGTGTGCTCGCCCCTGGCGGCACGCTCCTCATCGCGAATCTGAACAGCTTCAACACCGCGTGTGCGGATCAGGGCTGGATTCACGACGCGCGAGGCGAACGCCTGCACTTCCCGATCGACGACTACCTGGAAGAGCGCGGCATGTGGGTGGAATGGCGCGGCATCCGCATCATCAACTATCACCGGCCGTTGAGCGCCTACATGAACGCCCTGCTCGGGGCCGGCTTGACGATGACGTTTTTCGATGAGCCGAGGCCGAGTCGTGGCGCGCCGACCGCGCGGGCAGCGGCCTACAGCCGCGTCCCGTGGTTCCTGGTGATGGAGTGGCGCAAACCGCGAGATTAGAAGCTCTGTGTCTCTGAGCCTCAGTGGCGATCTGCCCTACGTCGTGGCTGTGCTGGCGAGCGGCGTGTTCTTGATCGGCAGTTCGCGGACGCGGATGCCGGTGGCGGCAAAAATCGCGTTGGCCACGGCGGGCGCCACCGGTGGCACGGCCGGTTCACCGAGGCCGCCCAGGTGCGCATCCGATCGCAGGAACTCGACGCTCACGCGCGGCACGTCGGCCATGCGGATCATGTGATGGTCGTTGAAGTTCCTCTGCACCACGCGCCCTTCGGCAATCGTGATCTCGCCGACCAGTGCGGCCGATAACCCGAACACGATGCCCCCTTCCACCTGCGCGGTGGCGGTGTCGGTGTTGACGACGTCGCCGCAGTCGACCGCCGAATACACGTGCAGCACCTTCAGCACGCCACCGGGCGAGACGGCCACGTGCGCCACGTGCGCCACAATCGAGCCGAAGCTCTCGGTGATGGCAATCCCGCGGCCTTCACCCGGAGGAAGCGGCGTGCCCCAGGCCGACATCGCCGCCACTTTCTCGAGCAGCGCGCGGAACCGCGGCTGCGCCGTGCACAGGTCGCGGCGGAACTCGAACGGATCCTTGCCGGCCGCGTGCGCCAGTTCGTCGACGAACGACTCCTTGAAGAAGCCGTGCTGCGAGTTGAGCACCGACCGCCACGGGCCGGTGGGAATCGGATGATCGGCGTCCCTGGCCTCGGCTTCGTTGTCGATCGCGTACGGCATGAACACCGACTCGCGATCGCCGCCTCCGGCATACGCCGAGCGAATGGCGGTCGGCACGCCGCTGGCGTCGAGGCCGCCGCTGAACCGCATCATGCCGACCGGGCGGTAGAAGTCGTGCTGGATGTCGTTCTCGCGGCTCCACACCACCTTCACCGGTAGCGGCGACAGCGGCTTCGCAATCCGGGCCGCAAGACCGACATAGTCCAGATATCCAGGCAGGCGCCGGCCGAATCCGCCACCGAGCTGCAGGTTGTTCACGTGCACCTGGTCGACGTCGAACTCGAGCGCGGCGGCAGCCGTGGATCGCGCGTTCAACGGGTCCTGCACACCCGACCAGATATCCGCGCGGTTCCCTTCCACCTTCACGGTACACACCATCGGCTCCATCGTCGCGTGCGCGAGGAGCGGCACCTTGTAGTCGGCGGTAACCGTCTTCGCCGGTGCGTCGGGAAGCGCTGGCGCGGTGCCAAGCGCCGCGTCGAAGGCGGCGAAGATCGACGCGGTGGACACCCCCGCATTGCCGCCATCGGTGAACTCAGGCTCGAGCGCGGCCAGCGCGCGACGCGCGTGCCAGTAGGTGTCTGCAACCACGGCCACCGCATTGTCGAGACGCACCACCTGCTTCACGCCAGGCATCGCTTCGGCGGGCGCGCTGTCGACCGACGTCAGCGTGCCGCCGGCCGCTGGCGCAATACTCACCGCCGCGCAGAGCAGGCCGGGCATCGTGTAGTCGATGGCGTAGACGGCGCTGCCGTTCACCTTGCTCGGGATGTCGTGCCTGGGGCGCGCCGTGCGTCGCAGCGTGTAGTTGCTCGGATCCTTCAGCGTCGGCTTCGACGGAATCGACTGCGTCGCCGCGTCCGCGGCCAGTTCGCCGAAGCTGGCGCTGCGTCCGCTCGAGGTGTGGGTGATGCGCGAGTTCGCGGCTGTGCAGTCCGACGTGCTCACACCCCACCGTGCCGC
>CADEEX010000271.1 GCA_902826465.1 uncultured Acidobacteriota bacterium | reverse complement strand
GATGGCGGATGGACGCCCTCAGGAGCGCGCTCGACCGGACCTACCGAGACGCTCGTCTGCGAAACGGTTGACGCCGGAATGCGCCGGAGCTGCGCGGCCAACATCCAGCGCGATGTCGTCGTACTGAGGGAGTTCGGGTCGCGGCCCTGCGTGGAGTATCAGACCTGGCGGTGGGACAGCGCCGGCATCCACGTGTCTGGCGGATGCCAGGCCGAGTTCCAGTATGTGCGACGCTGAGCGCGACCCTTCAGGTCGCGCCTGACGCGGGACGAAGATCCCGCGGTCCTAACGCGTCAGTGCGGCCTCGTCGGCGCCGGCCACAACCGGTTCGCCCAGCGCCTCCAGCCACTCGTCGCGCCTGATCGCCACGCGCGCCGTAGCGCTGTCGTCTCTCAAACGCGCCGCGTCATCCTCATCGAGCCGGAACCGAAGGCTCTTGACGTCGATCATCGCAGCCGGCGGAAACGTCGGCGTCATGAGTCCGCTGTCGGAGTGTTCCTTGCCAAGCAGCGCATGCCCCACTTCGTGCGCAATCGCGCGACCGAGGACGTAGCCGAGCGCCAGCGGCTGGATGAATGGCGGCTGCCGTTGCCTGGAGGCGGCGTTTCCCTGCGTGACGGCGCGTGAGGCAGCGAACAGCGACACGCGAATCCGCTGTTCGTCGGGTAGGTAGTCACCAAGCGTGTAGAACGTCTTGTCGACGTAGGTGCCGTTCACATCGCCGAGAAACGACAGCCGCACGAAACTGGCGCCGGCAGGCACCTGCGCCTCGTTGGCCCGCCACGTGATGGCCACGCCTTCGCGCGCCCAGATCCGTGCCGCCTCCTCGCGCATCACCCTCAGCGTCAGCGGTGGCAGCGTGTTCGACGGCAGAATCAGGTCGAGGGTCTGTCGTGGCGGAGGAAGCGCCCCGCCAGCCGCCGAGGCGATACCGGGGATCGTCAGGCCGACCAGGCTCGAAAGAACCCAGCGAAACAACCAGGCGTGGACGACGTTTCTCAGCATGCTCGCGACTCCCCGCCGCTACCAACCGGGTAGCGGAGTAATGGGCCGCGAGACTATACGACGATTTACTACTAAATAGTAGTCAAGGCGATTTTACCGACACATTTGTCTGTTCAATCGGCACTAAACTTTCGCCATCTGCCGCTTGGACAGATAGTGAATCCACCCGCCAAAGTCGGTGATGTCGCGAGCGCCATCGAGGCCGTACGGCTCACACACGAACCCCTTGACCCACGTGCCGGTCGAGAGCTCGACGTTACCGATCGCCAACGGCGCCGGGACGGCATCGACAAACGACCCGAACTCCTCGCACGGCACCTCCCACACTTCGACCTCGATGCCGTTGCCGCTCTTCCCCGCCGAGCGAACCAGACCTGGCTTCGGTGGTTGCGTGCCGGTCAGTTCGTAGAGCCGATACGGTGCGGACGTGCGGCCTGAGTACACCAGGCGAGCGCCGCAATCGGTCAGTTGCCAGTTCAAGGGCTGGCCGCTGAGATGAGCGCCCACCACCGCCAGCGGGACAAACTCGCGCCGCTCGTTCGCGGCGTCCGGAGCTCCGCGCTCACCCGTGTAGCGCGCGGCGAGATCGAGCAACGTGCCGTCTGACGATGGCAGACCGATGATCGAGATGCCAAACGGCAACCCTTCGTGGCTGAGGCCTGCAGGCACAGCGACCGCCGCCAGGTTCATCAGGTTGACGAAGTTGGTGTAGTAGCCAAGGTTCGTGTTGAGTGCGACCGGATCCATCGCCACGGCGGCCTTTGTGTAGATCGTGCCGGTGGTCGGCAGCACGAGCACGTCCATCTCGCGCCACACCTGCTCGGCGCGCTGCGTCAGCTGATCGAGCCGTTCGAACGAACGGAAGACGTCGAACGCCGAGTAACGCGCGCCACCCAGGATGATCGACGACACGGTGGCATCGGCATCAGGCGGCTCGCTGGCGAGGAACTCACCGACCGCGGCGTAACGCTCAGCCACCCATGGCCCCTCGTATAACAGCGCCGCCGCTTCCTTGAACGGTGCAAAGTCGATCAGCACCGCGGTTCCGCCGAGGGCTTCGAAGCGCTTCACGGCATTGCGGAACAGCGCCGGTGCCTCGGTGTCGCCGAAGAACTTCAGGTCTTCCGGGTGCGGCACTCCGAAGCGCCACGGGCGCGTGAGCGTGCGCGTGTGATGCGCGGTCGGGTCGTTGTGCGCGTCGGTGTCCTGCCGCGCCACGCGCCAGACGATCTCGGCGTCCTCGGCAGTGTTGGTGAAGATCGACACACAGTCGAGCGATCGGCACGCAGGAATCACCCCTTCGGCGCTGATGGTGCCTCGCGTCGGCTTCAGCCCGATGAGACCGTTGAATGCCGCTGGCACGCGGCCGGAACCGGCCGTGTCGGTGCCGAGCGAGAAGGCGCACAGCCCTTTCGCCACAGCGACGGCCGAACCGGAACTGGATCCTCCGGAGATGTAGCGATCGTCGTAAATGCTCGAGCAGGCGCCGAATGGAGAACGCGTGCCAACCAGTCCGGTCGCGAACTGGTCCATGTTGGTCTTGCCGATTAGGATGGCACCAGCATCGAGCAAGCGCTTGACCGCGACGGCCGTCTCCTTCGCCGTATACGCGAACGACGGACATCCGGCCGTCGTCGGCATCCCCTCGACGTCCATATTGTCTTTGACGGCGAAGGGAATGCCGGCCAGCGGCTTGTCCGGATCCCAGGCTCTGGCGCGCCGGATCGCGTCTTCTTCGTCGGCCAGCGAAATCCAGATCGGCCCAAGCCAGCCGGATTCGTTGATGCGCGCGAAGATGCCGGCAATCACCTTTTCAGGCGACAGCAGGCCCGTCTGATAGCTGTCGAGCAGACCGCGAACGGTGAGGTGTTCGATATGTGGTGTCACGATTCCATCTGGCGCAGCGTCACGAGATGCTGACCCGCGGTCACCATTCCGGCCTTCGCGCAATAAACTGCTTCAACGATTCCTTCAGATGCCGCAACGAGCGGCACTTCCATCTTCATCGCCTCGAGCACCAGCAGCTTCTGGCCAGCAGCCACACGCTGCCCCGGTTCCACCGCTACCTGCCAGACGTTGGCCGTCATCGGCGAACGCACCGCGACACATCCTTCCGGCACGGTGGCATGCGTTGCCGCCGGTGGCGTCTCGGGCGGCTCCATGAACTCGGCCTGACCGGCGGCCGCCCATCGCTCGCGCTCGGCCAAGAACGCGGCCTGCTGATGCCGCTTGAACGCCTGCGCCTCCAACTTCGTCTCGGCGAGAAACTTGCGGTAGCTGCGCAGGCTGAATGTGCCGGGCTCGATCGACAGGCGGTATCTGTCATGCGGGAAGGCGTCGCGCATCTCGAGCAGTTCCGCCGCGCCGACCGGAAAGAACCGGATTTGATCGAAGAACCTGAGGAGCCACGGCGATCCGGCGAGGAAGGCTCTGGTCGTGCGATGTGTGTTCCACATCTGCACCGTACGGCCCACGAACTGGTAGCCGCCCGGGCCTTCCATGCCGTACACACACATGTAGGCGCCGCCGATGCCCACGGAGTTTTCGGCGGTCCACGTGCGCGCGGGGTTGTACTTGGTCGTCACCAGACGATGACGCGGATCGAGCGGCGTGGCCACCGGTGCGCCGAGGTAGACATCGCCCAGCCCCATCACGAGATAGCTGGCGTCGAACACCACCGTGCGTACGGCGTCGACCGACTCGAGACCGTTGATGCGGCGAATGAACTCGATATTGCTCGGACACCACGGCGCGTCCGCTCGCACCGACTGCGTGTATTTCTCGATGGCCAGCAGCGTCGCCGGGTCTTCCCACGACAGTGGCAGGTGCACGGTGCGCGTCGGCACGACAAGGTCGTCGAGGCTTTCGAGCGCACGATCGCAGTCGTCGAGACAGGCCATCAGTTCTTCGCGCGAGAGCCGCCGGCTGTCGTAGTGCACCTGCAGCGATCGAATGCCAGGCGTAATGTCGACGATGCCGCGCAACTGCTGGCTGCGGAGTGCCTGCTCGAGCGCGTGGATGCGAAAGCGCAACGTCAGATCGAGTTCGTTGCTGCCGGTCTCGATCAACAGATTGCGATCGCCGTCCGCGCGATAGGTGACGCGCGGCCCCTGCTTGAGCACCGCGGGATCGGGTGTGTCAAGCTGCGGCAGCGGCAATCGGCCGGTCAACGTCTCGACGGCACGATCCACCGACTGCCCCATCGCCAGCGCCTGCGCGTTGGAGATCAGGCGGAAGCGCACCGTGTCGCCGGCGCGAAGCTGGCCCAGCTTCCACAGCTCGGCGTCGGCAACGACGGCCGGGCACACGAAGCCGCCGAGACTCGGGCCGTCAGGTCCGAGCAGGATCGGCATGTCGCCGGTGAAGTCCATCGACCCCACTGCATAAGCGTTGTCGTGAATGTTTGAAGGATGCAGCCCCGCCTCGCCCCCGTCCACTCGCGCCCATTTCGGCTTTGGACCGATCAACCGGACGCCAGTGCGGTCAGAGTTGTAGTGCACGCGCCAGGACGTAGAGAAGATCATCTCGATGTCGGCGTCGGTGAAGAAATCCGGAGCGCCGTGCGGCCCGTAGAGTACGCCGATCTCCCACTGGTTCGTATACTCGGGGATCAACTCGCCGCCCAAGGCTCCTGGAAGCGGACCGGCCAGATCGTCCGCATTCCAGCGCAGCATGTCGCCCGCGCGCAGCGCCCGGCCGGCGTGTCCGCCAAACTGGCCGAGAATAAATGTCGACTGGCTGCCCAGATAGTCAGGCACGTCAAAGCCGCCGCGCACCGCCAGGTACGCGCGTGCGCCGTAGCCGCGCACGGGACCGAAGCGCAGCTCCGACCCGGCCCGCACCTGTACGGGACGCCACAGACCCAGCGGCTTGCCGTTGAGCCGGGCGGCCATGTCCGCGCCGGTGACGGCAATGACTGCGGCTTCGCGGAACCGCAACACCGGACCGGTGAGTGTGCATTCCATGGCCGCGGCGCTCTCCGGATTTCCCACTAGACGGTTAGCAAGGCGGAAGGCCAGCGCATCCATCGGGCCGGACGGCGGCACGCCCACATGCCAATAGCCGGTGCGGCCCGGATGATCCTGAATGGTGGTCTGGGTGCCGGGTTCAACTACTTCGAGTGCGTCCGACTCGTATGGAAATGACTGCAGATAGGAAGTGGTGATCCCGCCGCGCTCAAAGCGCTCATCGCACGCGATCTGCCACAGATAGCGCAGGTTGGTTTCGACGCCGTCAAAGCGCGTCTCCCCAATCGCCTTACGCAACGCTCGCACGGCCGCCGCGCGTGTATCGGCCCGCACGATGATCTTGGCCACCATCGGATCGTAGAACGGCGTGATTTCGGTGCCGGACTCGACCCACGTTTCGCAGCGGGCGCGATGCGGCAGTTTCACCTGAGAAAGCCGCCCGGCGCAGGGCTGAAAGTCGCGGGCCGGATCCTCGGCATAAACCCGCACCTGAATGGAGTGGCCGCGCGCCGTGGGCCGCAATGTGTCAAGGGCAGGCAACTCGCCCGCCGCCAGCTTCACCATCCACTCGACCAGATCAACGCCGGTTACCTCTTCGGTGACGCCGTGTTCGACCTGCAGCCGCGTGTTGACCTCGAGAAAGTAGAACTGCTGCGTTGCGTCGTCGAAAAGAAATTCCACGGTGCCGGCCGACCGGTAGTGCACGGCCTCGCCGAGGCGTACGGCCGCTTCAAAAAGCCGCTGCCGCAACTCCGGTTCCAGGCCGAGCGCCGGCGTTTCTTCAACCACCTTCTGATGACGCCGCTGGGTGGAGCAGTCGCGTTCGCCGAGCGAAATCACCTGGCCGTTCCCGTCGCCGAAGATCTGCACTTCGATGTGGCGCGCGCGTTCGACAAAACGCTCGAGGAAAATGCCCGAGTCGCCGAAATTGGCCTGACCCAGCCTTGCGATGGCTTCGAATGCCTCGGCCACTTCGGCGGCACTGCGGCAGGCGCGCATGCCGATGCCGCCCCCTCCTGCTGTCGTCTTCAGCATGACCGGATAGCCGGTGCGTGCCGCTTCCTCCTGCGCCGCAGCGGCATCGGCCAGCAGCGGCGAGCCGCTGAGCATGGGCACGTTGAGCTTCGCGGCCAGTTCGCGGGCGGTGTGCTTGAGGCCGAACGCGCGCATCTGCTCCGGAGTGGGCCCGATGAAAGCAAGACCCGCTGCCTGGCACGCTTCGGCAAACCCCGCATTCTCGCTGAGGAATCCGTAGCCGGGATGAACCGCCTCG
>CADEEX010000270.1 GCA_902826465.1 uncultured Acidobacteriota bacterium | reverse complement strand
CATGTGCATGGCGCGAAGTGTCGTTGCGTCCAGCGTCTCGGCGCGACCGTGCACCTGACCCGCAGCGAGCACGTCGATCGCCTGGCCGCCCACCATGCCTTCGGCGCCCGAGGCTCTGGCGACTGCGGCCAGCGCACGCACCTTTCTGGCGGTGATGGCCGGGTCGTGCGTGTGCGGTTCGCGCGCCATCAGCGCGAACGCTTCGGCCTGCAGCGCGTCGCCGGCGAGAATCGCCATCGCGTCGCCGTACACCACGTGCAGTGTCGGCCGGCCGCGGCGGAGGGTGTCGTTGTCCATCGCCGGCAGGTCGTCGTGGATCAGCGAGTAGGTATGGATGAACTCGATGGCGCACGCGCAAGGGAGCGCCAGATCAACTGGTGGCCCAGGGGCGCGCGACACCGCGTCGGCTGCCGCCAGCACGAGCAGGGGGCGCAACCGCTTGCCGCCGGCCAGGACGCTATAACGCATCGCCTCACAGAGCACAGGCGGCGAGCCTGGTGGTACCGGCAAGAATCGCGAGAGCGCCTCGTCGACTCTGGCGCGGGCGCGGTCGGTGTAGTCGCGGAACGCGGTGTCCGCTCCGGCGCGGCTATCGACGTTCAGGCTCATCGCCGGCAAGCGAGGCCGGGGCCGGGCGCAACTCGCCCCGCTCCGTGAGAATCTCGATGCGTCGCTCCGCCTCTTCGAGTCGGGAGTGACAGAAGCGCGACAACTGCACGCCGCGCTCGTAGAGCGCCAGCGACTGCTCGAGCGTCGCGTCCCCGTCTTCGAGCTTCTTGACGATGGTTTCGAGTTCGGCGATCGCGGCCTCGAAATCCTTGATCGATGCGTCCACAGTCGACTAGTTTACGCCTTCTGATCGCGGACGTCGCACTCGAGCTCGCCCTGTGCGAGGGTCACCCGGACGCGGTCTCCCGGTGCGACATCGCGCGCGTCACGTAAGACGCGCGTGCGCTCGGCATTCCAGGCCACGGCGTAGCCGCGACCGAGCACCGCCAACGGGCTCAGTGCCTCGAGGCGGGCGATGTGATCGCGCCACTGCAGGTGCGCGTGGTGCTGTCGCTTGATCATTGCCGCGTCGAGTCGCCCGTCTGCCGCCACCATGCGGGTGCGGATACTGGCGAGCCGGCGGCCAAGGTCGAAGGTGTCGAGTTGTCGCCGCAGCAGCACGAGCCGGCGCTCGGCTGAGGCGAGGCGCTGCCGTATTCCGCGTGTGAGCGTGTGCGACAACTCCGAGGCATGGCGTCCGCGCATGGCAACGCGGCCCGGAACCCCGGACAGCGCCGATCGTGCGGTGAGGACGTGCACACGCTGGCTGCGGCGCTGTACACGACTGCGGAGCGCGGCGCGTGCGCGATCGGCCAGGCGATCGATGCGGCCTCGGAATTCTTCCTTCGCCGTGACCACCATTTCTGCGGCCGCCGACGGTGTCGGTGCCCGAAGGTCGGCGACGAAGTCGGCGATCGTGAAGTCGCTCTCGTGTCCAACGCCTGAAATGACCGGCACCGGCGAGTGCGCGATGGCCCGCGCGACGCTTTCCTCGTTGAAGGCCCAGAGATCTTCAATCGACCCTCCGCCACGCGCGACAATCACGACGTCGACGCCAGGGACGCGGGACACGGCGCGGATGGCGTGTGCCACTTCGGCGCCCGCGCCTTCCCCCTGGACCCGTGACGGCCGGATGACGATGTGCGCGTTGTGATGTCGGCGGCCGAGGACATTGATGATGTCGCGGATGGCGGCGCCGTCAAGCGAGGTGACGATGGCGATCTTGCGGGGCAGCGCTGGCAGCGGCCGCTTCCGCTCGGCGCTGAAGAGTCCCTCGGCGTGCAGTCGTTTCTTGAGCTGCTCGAATGCCAGTTGCAGTGCCCCGAGCCCTTGCGGTTCCAGGTGATCGCATTGCAGCTGGTAGTCGCCCTTCGCTTCGTACACCGAGACCTTGCCGCGAGCGATGACGCGCAGTCCGTCGACCGGCTTGAAGCGGAGGTAGCGAAGCGACGAACGGAACATGAAGCCGCGTAACTGCGACCGATCATCCTTCAGCGTCAGGTAGAGGTGTCCGTTCCACAGACGGCAGTTCGACAGTTCGCCCTCGACCCAGACTTCGAAGAAATCGCGCTCGAGTCGATCGCGAATCTGCACGGTAATGGCCGTGACGGTCAACACGGTGCGTGCCGGTGTCGTCCGGCTGTCGCCCGCCGCTGTCGGCGGTTGACTCTCGCTGGGGGCGAGTGATCTCGCCCTTGGGGCGCTTCCGTCGGTGGTCGGTACCGCGGGCGAAGAGGGTGATGCGGTGGGCAGGGGCGGCGCGGGCTCTGGCTCGAGGACCGGCTCGGGGTCGTCTTCAAACGGCAGATCGAACAGCGACGGCGCCATCGGCGTCAGGCCAGGGGCATGAGCAGCAGTTCGTCGAGGCTGTAGCTGAGTCGCTCGATGTCGGTTGCGCGACCGGTCTCTTCGTCGGCCTCGATGACCACCGCATTCAAGCGGGGGTTCGCGGTGGCGGTTTCAAAGCGTGCCGGCATGCCGTTCAGGAAGCGCCCGAGTGCGGGCTCAATCTCGACGCCGATCACGGAGTCGTGCGGACCGGTCATGCCCACGTCGGTCAGGTATGCCGTGCCCTTGGGAAGAATCCGCTCGTCGGCGGTCTGCACGTGGGTGTGCGTACCAACAACGGCGGTGACCCGTCCATCGAGGTGCCAGCCCATGGCCACTTTCTCCGACGTGGCCTCGGCGTGGAAGTCGACAAAGATGACGCGCGTCCGGGCCTTCAGCGCCTCGATTTCACGCAGAACAACGGCGAACGGGTCGTCGAGGCTGTTCATGAACACGCGACCCATCACGTTGATGACGCCCACCGTGCGCCCGTCGTGCAGCCGTGCCAGGTAGCTGCCGTTCCCCGGTACGCCGGCAGGGAAGTTCGCGGGCCGCAGCAGGCGGGCCTCGGCGCCGATGTAGTCGATCGCTTCCTTCTTGTCCCAGATGTGATTGCCGGAGGTCATCACATCGACGCCACGGTCGAGGAATTCGTCGCCAATTTCACGGGTAATGCCGAACCCGGCGGCGGAGTTCTCGGCGTTGGCGATCACGAGGTCGATGCGATGGAAGTCTCGAAGGGCGGCGATGCCGCGCTTGACGAGCTCTCGGCCTGGGCGGCCAACGATGTCACCCACGAACAGAAGGCGGAGCACAAGGCATCATCGCACAGCCTTGTCTGCCGCCAGTGAACTAACCGACGTAGGAGGAACAGGATACGGGCAGCGCATAGATATGAGCGTCATGCGCGCATATAAAATGATTGACATGCACTCATTGTGTCTTCTACACTGTCTTCAACGCCGGCGAGCTTGAGTCCGGCAGTCAATCGGTAGAGAAGGGAATCCACACAATGGCAGGCAAAGTCATCGGCATCGACCTCGGCACCACCAATTCCGTGGTGTCGGTCATGGAAGCGGGACAACCCGTCGTCATCGTCAATCAGGAAGGCGCGCGTACGACGCCGTCGGTCGTGGCGTTCACCAAGGACGGCGAGCGCCTCGTCGGCCAGGTGGCGAAGCGTCAGGCCGTCACCAATCCCGAGAACACGGTGTTCTCGGTGAAGCGGTTCATGGGCCGGAAGCTCGATGAGGTCGCGAGCGAAACCAAACGGGTGCCCTACAAGGTGGTGCGCTCGGACAACGGCGACGCCTGGATCGAGGCGCGCGGCAAGAAGGTGTCGCCGCCAGAGGTGTCGGCGATGATCCTTGGCAAGCTGAAACAGGCGGCTGAAGACCACGTGGGCGAATCGATCAGCGACGCCGTCATCACCGTCCCGGCGTACTTCAACGACGCGCAACGGCAGGCGACCAAAGACGCCGGCAAGATCGCCGGCCTCAACGTGCTGCGCATCATCAACGAGCCGACCGCCGCGGCACTGGCCTACGGTCTCGACAAGAAGAAGGACGAGACCATTGCCGTCTACGATTTCGGCGGCGGCACGTTCGACATCTCAGTGCTCGAAGTGGGCGAAGGCGTGGTCGAGGTGAAGGCGACCAATGGTGATACGCACCTTGGCGGCGACGACCTCGATGACCGCATCATCGAGTGGCTGGTCAGCGAGTTCAAGAAGAGCGAAGGCATTGATCTTGGGAAGGATCGCATGGCCCTTCAGCGGCTGAAGGAAGGCGCCGAGCGGGCGAAGATCGAACTGTCGACGACGCTTGAAACCGAAGTGAATCTGCCGTTCGTCACGGCCGATCAGACTGGCCCGAAGCATCTGCAGGTGAAGCTGTCGCGCGCGAAGCTCGAACAGCTGGTCGACGATCTGCTGCAACGCACGATGGCGCCTGTGAAGCAGGCCCTGGCCGATGCGGGCGTCGACCCGAAGAACATCGACGAGGTCGTCCTCGTCGGCGGGTCCACTCGCATGCCGAAGGTGCAGCAACTCGTGAAGGAGTTCTTCGGCAAGGAGCCGCACAAGGGCGTCAACCCGGACGAGGTCGTGGCGATTGGCGCTGCGGTACAGGGCGGTGTGTTGGCAGGTGAAGTCAAGGACGTCCTGTTGCTCGACGTCACTCCGCTCTCGCTCGGGATCGAGACGCTTGGCGGGGTGATGACGACGCTCATTGCCCGGAACACCACCATCCCGAGCCGGAAGAGCGAGGTGTTCTCGACCGCTGCCGACAATCAGACGGCTGTCGATGTGCATGTGCTGCAGGGCGAACGTCCGCTGGCGAGAGACAACCGTACGCTCGGCAAGTTCCAGCTGGTCGGGTTGCCGTCAGCGCCACGAGGCGTGCCGCAGGTTGAGGTCGCCTTCGACATCGACGCCAATGGCATCGTGAACGTGACCGCGAAGGATATGGCCACCGGCAAGGAGCAGAAGATCACCATCAGCGGCTCGGGCGGTCTGGCCAAAGACGAGGTCGAGCGCATGGTGAAGGACGCGCAGAGCCACGCGGCAGAAGACCAGGCCCGGCGCGACCTCATCGACACCCGCAACCAGGCTGATGGCCTGGCGTACCAGGTGGAAAAGACCGTCAACGAGAATCGCGAGAAGCTGCCGGTGGGCGATGTGAGCCGCGCCGAAGCGGCGGTCGCGGACGTGCGGAAGGCCCTCGAAGGCGACAACACCTCCGCGATCAAGAGTGCGACTGACGCCTTGCAGAAGGCGGCGCAGGCGCTGTCAGAGCAGCTCTACAAGGCGGCGCAGCCGGGTCCCGGCGCCGGTGCGGCGCCGGAGTCCTCGGTGAAGGACGCCGAAGTCGTCGACGCCGAGTACGCAGAGACCAAGTAACGGCAGACGTCTGATTGCGGATGGCGGATTTGCCACCATCGGTCCGCATTCGCAATCACGTAATCAATCAACAGTCTGATATCGCTATTTCAAGGAGTGACGGCAATGGCTATCGTTCGCTGGACCGACCCGTTTCATGAATTTGCTCACCTGCAGAACAGCATCAACCGCGTGTTCTCTGATCATACGAGCCAGACCTGGGTGCCGCCGGTCGACATCTTCCAGAACGGCAACAAGGAAGTGGTGCTGAAGGCCGAACTGCCCGACATGAACCGCGCAGACATCGACATCACGGTGGAGAACGGCACCTTGACGCTGAAGGGCGAGAAGAAGTTCTCGGCTGAGACGAAGGAGGAGCAGTTCCATCGCATCGAGCGGCGCTACGGGGCCTTCACCCGATCCTTCTCGCTGCCGGAAACGGTAGACGCCGGAAAGGTGGCCGCCGAGTACAAGAACGGCGTGTTGACCATTACGCTGCCGCTTCGCGAAGAGGCCAAGCCGCGACAGATCAAAGTCGAAGTCGCTGCGTGAATCAGCAGCGGTCGAGCGTCGAATCGCGAGGTGCGGGGCGGGTGGCTATGGACGCTGCCCGCCCTGTGCTACATTACGGCACGCCTATGGAAGACCATCAGGACGTAACTGTCGATCAGACCGAGCAGCCCGCTGTTCCCGAGCTGCCGACGGAGCCAGCCGAGCCGATCCACAGCCGCTTTCTCTTCGTCGACGTCGCGGCGCTGCGCGCCAAGCAGTTGCGTCGCGGAGCCAGACTTCGTTTCGAGGCCGAACCGGGTGTGCCGACAGCCTTCAAACTCGAACGACTGGCCATGGAAGAAGTGAAGCGGGGTCTCGTGCACTACACCGTGCGACCGCCGGTGCCCCCACGCCCCGAAGAACAGGCCTGAGCACGGTTCGGCCACCTGCCGGAACCCCGCGGGGACAATCGTCGTAAGTCCTGAGCAAAAGGAGCGTCTATG
>CADEEX010000269.1 GCA_902826465.1 uncultured Acidobacteriota bacterium | reverse complement strand
GGTTTAGGACGAGGGGGCACCTGCACTGTGGAGGTTGTTCGTACTACGACTTGGCGTCGTTGTCCACGGCGTGAGCCTGCTCGGCCGTGCGGGGCGGAAATCCCGCGAAAATCATTGGTGGATTTCGTCCCTTGTCAGACAATCTCCGACATACGAATGGGTTACGAGCGACGAAACTAGGCGAAGATTTCCAGGACACAGTGCTGGTGACTGACGACCACGAACGGCGAGCTGGGCAGACGGCGGCGAAAATCCTTGTCGTCGACGACCTTGAAGCGAACGCACGGTTGCTCGAACGCCTGCTCATCCGTGAAGGGCATCAGGTGTTGTTCGCGCGCGACGGCGAAGAGGCACTACTGCGTGTGCGCAAGGATGCGCCCGATCTGGTGCTGATGGACGTCATCATGCCGACGCTCGACGGCTTCGAGACCTGCCGACGGCTGAAAAGCGACGCGGAGACGCGTCTGGTGCCAGTCGTCCTGCTGACCGCCCTGCAGAGCAGCGAAGATCGCGTGCGCGGACTCGAAGTGGGCGCCGACGATTTCCTGAGTCGCCCCGTGGTGACGGCGGAACTCATTGCGCGGGTCCGCTCCCTGTTACGCATCAAGCGATTCACGGACGAACTCGACTCGGCCGAGTCGGTGATTCTGAGCCTTGCGCTCACCATTGAGGCGCGAGACGCGACCACCGAAGGTCACTGTCAGCGCCTTGCCGAGTACGCGGTCACCGTGGGCCGGGAGATGCAACTGTCCAGCGACGAGTTGGAAGCGCTGCAGAAGGGCGGCTATCTCCACGATCTCGGCAAAGTGGGCATACCAGACGCAATCCTGCTCAAGCCGGGCCGTCTGACAGAGGCCGAGACCGAAATCATGCATCAGCACACGGTCATCGGCGACCGCCTGTGCGGGGAGCTGCGTTCGCTGCGCCGCGTGCGCCCGATTGTCCGCTATCACCATGAGCGTCTTGATGGTAGCGGGTATCCGGAAGGACTGCGCGGCGAGCAGATTCCACTGCTGGCCCAGATCATGTCCGTCGTCGACGTCTTCGACGCGTTGACGACCGCCAGGCAATACAAGCCGGCGATGACCTTCGAGCAGGCGTACGCCGAACTGCGCGGGGAGGTGGCGCGCGGCTGGCGAAACCCCGACGTCGTCGATCTGGTCATCGCGCTGGGACGCGCCGGACGTTTGACGGCACCGAGTGACGGGAGCCTCCGTCTCCTGAGGAGACGGGTGTCGTGATGCTGTCTGCGGCCTGGTCGCGCCTCAGCCTGCGCACCAAGTCGCTGGTGGTCCTCAGTATCCCGCTCGTTCCCCTCGGGATCGCGATCTCGGCCATCACCCTGACCGCGCGGCAGCAGGACGCGGCCCGTCAGCTGGTATCGCACACGCTTGCCGTCAAGGAGCAGATCGCCGCAGCGTTCCACGTTACCCGCGACAGTGAGGTCGCCGTCAAGGATTTCTGGCTGAGCCGCGATGCCCGCGCGGTGGCGCGATTTGAGTCGGCGCAGCACGAGTGGGCCGCGGTGAGCGGTCAACTGCTTGCGCTCGTCGAGGACGACCCGGTGCAGGCGCAGTTCGCGGAGCAGGTCAGGGCACGGCTCGACGACCGGCCGTTGCGGGCACTGCAGGACTACTTGAACGCGCGGCCGGATGCCGATCGACCGCCCCCCGAACTTCTGGAGCGGAGTGCGAGCGCGATCGAGGCGGTCAGGGCCGATCTGGCGGAGATGCAGCGCGTGGAGGATCGACTGCTGATCGAGCGGTCGGAACGACTGCGCGCCGCCGACGCGCGGGTGTTGCGCATCGCCCTGCTCGGTGCGCTCTTTGGTATCGTTGGTGGCGTCATCGGCTCGCTCGCTTTTTCGCGCGAGGTCAGCCGACGCATTCTCATCCTGGGTGAGAACGCCTTCAGCCTGGTGCGCGAGCAGCCACTCCAGCAGGTTGATCCGTCGCGCGACGAGGTGGGCGTGCTTGGCCAGCGGCTCCACGAGCTGTGGGCGCTGACGTCGGCACGGATCCGCTCCCTCGACCTGGCGCGCGCTGAGCTCGACCAGTTCTTTTCGGTCTCGCTTGACATGCTGTGCATCGCCAGCCTCGATGGCTATTTCGTGCGCGTGAACCCAGCGTGGCAGCAGACACTGGGCTGGGACGCGAGTGAGCTGATGGCGCGGCCCTATCTCGAGTTCATTCACCCTGACGATGTTGAGCGCACGCGGCACGATGCCGCGCGGCAGGGGGAACGATCGACGGTGGTGACACTCGAGAATCGCTATCGCTGCAAGGACGGCAGCTATCGATGGCTCAGCTGGAAGTCGGTGTCGCACCCTGAGCTCGGATTGATCTTCGCGGCCGCGCGCGACGTTACCGACCATCGGCGCGTGAATATCGAACTGCAGGCACGGGTCACCGAGTTGCGCGAATTGAATCACGAGCTGGAAGCGTTCAGCTACTCGGTCTCGCACGATCTGCGGGCGCCACTGCGTCACGTGACGGGATTCAACGGATTCATCGAACGTTCGGCCTCTGACCGTCTCTCAGAGCAGGAGCGGCGCTGGCTGTCTCAGAGCATCGCCGCCGCGCAACGCATGGGGCGACTGATCGACGACCTGCTCGAATTCTCGCGCATGGGCAGAAGTCCAATCGCCCGCGACCGCGTCAGTCTCGACGCACTCCTCCGTGACGCGCGCCACGAAGTGGGTGGTGGAGACGTCCTCGACGGGCGCCACATTGAATGGCGGATCAGCCCGCTGCCCGAGATCCGTGGCGACGCCTCGATGCTGCGCCACGTGTTCGTCAATCTCCTCGACAATGCCGTCAAGTACACGCGTGAGCGCCCGACGTCGACCATCGAAGTCGGGACGCTGTCGGCGCGCGACGGTGAGGTCGTGATCTTTGTGCGCGACAACGGCGTTGGCTTCGACATGCAGTACGCGCACAAGCTGTTCGGTGTGTTTCAGCGACTGCACGGGCACGATGAGTTCGATGGCACGGGCATTGGCCTGGCGAATGTGCGCCGGATCATCGTGCGACACGGCGGGCACACCTGGGCGGAAGGCGTGGTGGGCAAGGGGGCAACTTTCTATGTGTCGTTGCCGCTCGTGCATGAAGGAGTGGCGGCGTGAAAACGGACGTGCGAACGATCGTGCTGGCGGAAGACAATCCGAATGACGTCGAACTGACATTGGCGGCGTTTGCCGAGAACGGGTTGCTGAATGAAATCGTGGTGCTGCGCGACGGCGCCGCGACGCTCGACTACTTGTATGGGCGCAACGAACATGCGGGCCGTGCGACGGGCAACCCCGGGTTGCTGCTGCTCGACCTCAAGATGCCGAAGGTGGACGGTCTCGAGGTGCTGCGCACCATCAAGTCGGATCCGCTGCTCCGCACGATTCCTGTTGTCGTGCTCACCTCGTCACGGCAGGAGCGCGATCTGGTGCAGAGCTACAACTTCGGCGTGAACGCTTATGTGGTGAAGCCGGTCGATTTCCAGGAGTTTGTCGGCGCCGTGCGGGCGCTTGGGGGCTTCTGGGCCATGGTCAACGAGCCACCGCCGGCGTCGGAGTATCGGAGTGCCTGATTCGGGCGTGCTTCGTATTCTTCATCTCGAAGACGATCCTCACGATCGCGACCTGGTCAGCGCGACGTTGCGTCAGGAGGGGCTGTCGTGCTCGGTCATCGCGGTGGCGAGCCGCGTCGACTTCGAGACGGCGCTGCGGCGTGACGCCTTCGACGTCATCCTCGCTGACGATCGGCTGCCGTCGTTCGACGGCCTCGGGGCCCAGACCCTCGCCTGCCAGATGGCGCCAGCCACGCCGTTTATTTTCGTCTCGGGCACGCTCGGCGAGGACATCGCGGTTGAGCGCATCAAGAATGGCGCCACCGACTACGTGCTCAAGCAGCGTCTTGGCCGTCTGCCTGGCGCGATCACACGTGCCATCGCCGAGGTGCGGATGAAGCACGAACATGCCCGGGCTGAAGCAGAGGTCCGTCGACTGGCGGCCGATCTTGAGACACGTGTCCTCGAGCGCACCGCTCAACTCGCCACCGCCAACCGGGCGCTCGAGGAACGTGAGCAGGCTTTACGGCATTCCGAGGAGCGCCTCAGCGCGATTCTCGATCACAGTCCGGCGGTGATCTGCATGAAGGATCTCGACGGCCGCTACGTGTTCGTCAACCGCCAGTTTGAGCGGAACCTCGGCATGAATCGCGGCACGGTCGTCGGTGCCACCGATCACGATGTCTTTCCGCCGCGCCTTGCCGATATGTACCGCACCAATGACGCCGAAGCGATCAAGCAGCGGCACGCCGTGCACTTCGAAGAACCGGCGCTGCACGACGGTGGCGGCGTCCATGTCTACGACTCGGCGAAGTTCCCCCTGCTCGGCCTGGACGGCCAGCCATACGCCATTTGCACGATCTCAACCGACATCACCGAGCGGAAGCACGCCGAAGACGAGATCAAATCGGCACGGCTCGAAGCCGAACGGGCCAATCGTGCGAAGAGCGATTTCCTGTCGCGCATGAGCCACGACCTGCGGACGCCCCTCAATGCGGTGCTCGGGTTCGCCCAGCTGTTGTCGGCTGAGACCCTCAGCGACGATCAAATGGACTGTGTGCGCCAGATTCGGCGTGGCGGGGAACATCTGCTCGACCTGATCAACGAAGTGCTCGACATCGCCCGTATCGAAGCCGGGCAACTGTCGCTGTCGCCGGAACCGGTCGAGGTCCGTGAGATCGTCGGCCACGCCATCGCGCTGGTCTCGCCGCTGGCGCGACAGCGCCGCATCACGCTGACGACTCACGAGTCGCCGCTGGCGGCGCTGTCGGTGGTCGCCGACCGCCAGCGCCTCAATCAGATTCTGCTCAACCTGCTGTCGAACGCGGTGAAGTACAACCGCGAAGGCGGACAGGTGAGCGTTGGCTTCGAGCGAGCCGGCGACCACAGTCTGCGGATCAATGTCACCGACACGGGGTCCGGCATTCCGCCCCAGAAACTGCGACTGCTGTTTCGCCCGTTCGAGCGACTGGGCGCGGAGTCGACTGCGATCGAAGGCACAGGACTGGGATTGACGCTGTCGCGCGGCCTGGCCGAAGCCATGGGCGGCAATGTCGGGGTCGTCAGCCGGATCGACGTTGGCTCAACGTTCTGGGTCGAACTGCGAATTGCGTCAGAAAGGGCGGTCGACCAGGCCGCACCGCTGGAGTTGCCGACGCTCGAGTACCAGGAGGGGCAGCCGGCCACCGTGCTGTATATCGAGGACAACATCGCCAACCTTCGCCTGGTGGAACGAGTGATTGGTCGGCGTCGTTCAGTGACGTTGATCACGGCGCCTGACGGGCGTCAAGGACTGAGCCGCGCGCTGACGGAGCGTCCGGATCTGGTGCTGCTTGATCTGCACCTGCCCGATCTGTCAGGCGAAGAAGTACTTCGGCAGCTGCGTGCCGAACCGACGCTCCGCGGCACACCGGTGATCGTGCTCTCCGCCGATGCCACGCCGGGGCAGGTGAAGCGACTGCTGGCGTCGGGGGCAGAGGCGTATCTGACCAAGCCGCTGAACATCCAGGAAGTCCTCGCGGTCCTCGACCGCACGCTGCGGACGACGGCGCGGACGCCGCCCTCTGGTCCAGAGACGACGCCATGACAGATCACACTCCAGACGCCCGGTGGCGGCACGACCTGAAAAATCAGCTCGGCATCGTGCTCGGATTTTCCGAGCTGCTCCTCGAGGATCTCGACAAAGAGAGTCCGATCCGGGCCGATCTCGAAGAGATTCTGAAGGCCGGCCGACGGGCGATGGCACTCATCGATGGGTTCGACGATCGGGTGTAGAGGCTACGGCCGGGCAAAGCCGCCGGGTTGTGTGCCGGTAATGAAGGCTTCGGAGATCGCTTCCGGCATGTCGGGGGGGGCGACATTGCCGGTCCCCTTGTCGACGGCCAGAAACACGATGTTGCCGGGCGGCTCGAATCGCGGCGGCGTATCAGCGTCGGACCGGCCCGCGATATAGGCCTTCATGAAGTCGATCCAGATGGGCAGGGCCGCGACCGCGCCGGTTTCGTTGCCGCCGATTGATTTCTTTTCGTCCAGCCCCGTCCACACGCCAACCGTGATGTGCGGATCGAAGCCGATGAACCAGGCGTCCGTGTTGTCATCGACGGTTCCTGTCTTGCCCGCCAAAGGCCAGTTCAGGGAGGCCGCGGCTGCTGCCGTCCCGCGCTGCACCACGCCGCGCAGCAGTGTGGTCATGA
>CADEEX010000268.1 GCA_902826465.1 uncultured Acidobacteriota bacterium | reverse complement strand
CGCGCCACCTTGCGGAGCGCCGAGTTCGGCTTCTTCGGCGTCTGGGTGAAGACGCGGACGCAGACGCCACGCTTCTGCGGGCTGTCCTGCAACGCCGGGCTCTTGGTCTTGGTGACAATCTTCTTGCGCCCTGCGCGGACCAGTTGGCTGATAGTCGGCATCAATACATCTCGTCATTTGATCGCCTGAGTCCCCTGGCCATCTCAGAAGCGAAATGACCAGTCAATCAGACGACGAAATAAATCGTTCACAGCGCCAAAAAAGCGCTGAGAGTTGTCGCTTCGGGCCTAAAAGCCAGTGACGGCTTGGCGCCCGAAAACCCTATGACCTTCTGTCGAATTGGTCGCGACCGACGACCGCCTCGTGTGCCCGCCTCAACTGTGAGGCCGGCCCGATGCGATCGTTCTTCCGGTGTGCGTTCCCGGCGTGGTGTCCCGTACTGTCTCGGGAACTCCTGCTCCTGCTCAACGTGGCCAGGGTGGGATGCAGCGGTGAAGCTAGATAGGGTGTCCTAGCTCCAACAGAACCTGACGAATATAGCACGGTTTTTTCTGTACGCAAGGTACTCAGACAGTCGAGAGGTATAGTCCGCCGATGCGACACGCTGCCGCGCTCTTCCCCGTCTTCGGATTCGTTGTGTGTTCGCTTTCCGCCACGCTCTCCGCACAACCGCCGGCCGCTCCAACGGGGACGGGGCGTGGGACCGGCACACCGCCGCCACCGCCAGCAAACCTCCAGGTGCTGGCCAGGGACCTTGCCCGTCCAGAGTTGTTGACCGTGATGCGCGGCTTCACGACCGGACTCGGCGTGACCTGCGACTTCTGCCACGCTCAGGGCCAGGACGGGCGAAACGACTTCGCGAGCGACGACCTGCCGAGCAAGCGGGTCGCCCGCGCCATGATGCTGATGGTCGGCCAGGTCAACCAGGCGGTCGCGACGGCCCTGACCGCAAAGCCGGCCTCCGAGATCGTCAGGGTGGAGTGCGCGACCTGCCATCGCGGACAGGCGATACCCAGGAGCTAGAGGTTCGAGGCTCGAGGCTCGAGGCTGAGAATCAGGCGAGGCTACTTCCGATCCGGCTCGTACTCGGCGATAACCACGGTGACGTTGTCACGACTGCCGTTATTAAGCGCCGTGTTCAGCAGCGTCGTCGCCAGCGACTGCAGATCGCCCCCGGTGCCGACAATCTGGGCCAGTTGCGGCGGCTCGATCGCACCATGGACGCCGTCCGACGTCAGGATCAATCGCTCTCCTCCCTTAAGCGGGAGTTCCCTCAGGTTCACCGTCATCGTCGGTCGCGAGCCGACGACGTTGGTCAGAGCGTGACGCATCGGGTGCTGCTTGAGCGTCGCCTGATCGACCTGGGGATCGCGCGACAGCACCGCCGCGATCCACGAATCGTCTTCCGTGAGCTGCTTCAGGCCAGTGCGATCGAACACGTAGAGCCGGCTGTCGCCGGCGTGAGCGATCGACAGCACGCCCTCCCGCTCGACAATCGCGACAAGAGTCGTCCCCATGCCCGAGTAGTCGGGCGTGGCGGACGCCAGATCGAAAATCTGTTTGTTGGCGGAGTGCACCGCCCCGCTCAGAAGATTGCTGGTGCTCGACAGGGCCGGATCGTGGCCGTAGGGCCACGCGGCTTCGATGACGCCGGTGCGAACGATCGAGATGACCGCTTCCACGGCCATGCTCGCCGCGACCTCGCCGGCATTGTGGCCCCCCATCCCGTCGGCCACCACACACAGTCGCAGACCAAGGTCGACGCCGAAGCAGTCTTCGTTCGAGGGACGAACACGTCCCTTGTCAGTAACGCCGTACGCGCGCAACATCCGTAAACCCGCCAATTATGCTTCAACTACGACCCAGCTGTTGGTCGCCGCTCCGGCGGCATCCACGGCGTCCGGCAGGCTAGAGCCGTGTCCAGGCGGTCATCTTCGCCACGATCGACCGGTTGCGGGTGTCCGGGAACCCAGGCGCCAGGGTGTCGCGGTCTTCGTTGAACACCAAAAACAGCTCGCTACCCGGCCGGTATACCCAGCGAAAACGCACGTTCGCCGACATCGACGCGGCCGTGGCGTTGTACTGCATCAGGGCGCTGACGAACATCAGCGGCGTCATTGTGTACGTGAGCCGGCTTCCGACCACCGTCGTGGTGAAATTGCCTTCGCGCAGGTGCACCCTGTTGACCGACAGACTCGGCTCGACCGAGAACCTCGCACTGAGGTTGACGCGCGATCGGTTGAACGTGAACGCGGTTCGTTCGCCTGAATAGAAAGTCCCCCGCTCGATCAGCAGGTTGCCCGACACCGGCCGCTGCTGGCCGAATAGATAGCCGACACGTCCCGTGGTGAAGTGATAGGCGCCGGGCGCAATGCTGACCGAGGTCCCCGCAATCGGAAACGGCCTGGCCAGGAACTCGTAGTCGTTGGCAGCGCCGACGGCGAAGCGGTCGCTGTTCTGCAGTTCGACGGCAAACTCACCGTCGAACAACCGCGACTCAAGGCGGCCCGTGCCGTTGGCGACGCGCGTGACGGTGCCAATCGACGAAAACTTTCGCACGGCCTTGACCGCGGTCGATCGCGGGCTGAAGCGGAACTGCCCGTAGTTCTTGCGCATGTCGAAGCGCCGCACGTATCCGATCTCGGGATTGAAGTTCGCACCGATGGCCAGGCGTTCGGCCTGCACGCCATAGCGATCGCCGGTGTACTCCATCTGTGCCCGATAACTGACGTCGTCGCCACTCCGGCCGGTCGTCGCGCTCTGCGCCAGATAGGTGTTGAACGACAGGTTGTTGAAGAACGCGAACGCCCCGTCAACACCCAACACCCGATTTTCGCCGATCCCGCTCTGTGTTACCGAACGATTGCTCGCGATCACGCCGACGCTGCTGCGCCGCAGTATGTCGCGCCTCGCCCGTAGCATCAGGAAGTTCGTCGACGGTGTCGGCGCCCGCGAATCCGCGCGGGTCTGGATATTGACGCCGCCGATCGTGTAGCGCCCGATTCGCCCGGTGACGCGTCCACCGGCAAGAATCGGCACCGATCGCGATCCGTTCAAGCCGATGCGACGGCTGTAGAACAGAATCGGCGTGTCGCCCGCGTCACCGGTCGTCGTCGTCCCACCGGCGCCGCCGAAGGAGAACAGGCCGATGTTCTCCAGGAAGAACTCACGTTTCTCCGGGAAGAACAGGTTGAAGCGCGTCAGGTTCACCTGCTGCTCGTCGGCTTCCACCTGCGCGAAATCGGTGTTGTACGTGAGGTCGGCGGTGAGCCCCTGCGTCAGCGCATATTTCACGTCGAGCCCGGCATCAGCGCCGGGATCGTTCTGCACGACCGGCGTTGCGGTGCGGTCGGTCGACAGGTCCGAAATCACGTACGGCTTGATCTCGAGGTTCAGCGCCTGCGGCGGTGCTTCGAAACCGCCGGCCGACGCATAGAGTGACGCGGAGAAGCTGCCGCGCCCAATCCCCAGCGATGGCGGCACCGCGGTCAGGTACGAGATTTCGTTCTTCCACTTGTTGTTGCGCCGAGCCTGAAAACCCCACACCTGCTCGCGCCCAGGTGTGTAGCGCAACGACTTGAAGGGCACCGACACTTCCACCGTCCATCCGCCATCGAACTTCCCGACCGCCATGTCCCACACCGGATTCCAGTCGGCGTTGTACTGCCGCTCGTTCGTGCTCTGTCCGTCGGTGCGTCCGCCGAGCGGGTTGATCTCGAACTGGACCGCGTTGCGACGATCGTGAAACGTGTCGAACGAGAAGCCGATGCAGTCACCCTGACGGATATTGCCACTGTCGCGACGCATCTCGTTGGCGACCGCTCGCGACGGCTCACTTTCCCAGGCGCGGAACGAGACGTAGATATTGCGCTGATCGTAGGAAAGCCAGACTTCGGTCCGCTCCGTCGCCGGCCGGCCCGCGTATGGCTCCATCTGAACGAACCCTGAGATTGGCCGCACGTCCGAATAAATTGACTCGTCCAGTCGCCCGTCGATGCGCAGGGGCGCCGCCACGCGGACGACGCGGACACTGATTCTCCCGCTGGCAGCGTCGCGGAGTAGTGTGTCTGGAAGGGCAGGAAGCGAAATGGCAGGCTGCTGGGCGCCGGCCTGAGAGCTGGCGCCCAGCAGAAAGCAGAGCGAAGCGACGACGAGCGATCGGGACGTCGTAAAACTGGCCGTTACTTGGTGACGGTCACCGTCACATCATCGCTGCCGAAGAGCGCGCCGTCGTCGGCGAGGCCGCGCAACACGTAGGTGCCTGGTTCAGAGAAGGTGGCATGCACCACGACCTTGCCGTCAGGCGGCATCGGCGGCGCGACCCACACAGGGGCCCACGGTGAATTGGCACCGGCCCGGGTATCTTCCCACACCATCGCCTGCTCCGGATCGAACGTCACCTGACCGGTGCCGCGGTAGACGTGCCACTTCAGGTGAAGTCCAACGTTCTTACCGACGGTGACGCGCGCCGGTGGCTGCGTCGCACGATTCGGGCGGACCACGTTCTCTGGGTTGGTGGAGTTGACAGCCGCCTGGTCGCGGCGCGAGCCGCTGTTGCTGACAGCAGCACCGGACAGCCCCGCACCTCGCGGCTTGGGAATGCCATCGTCGGTGACCCAAGCCGTGAGCGTGAGCGGCTGGCCGACCTTCGCCGAAAGCGTCTTGCTGCCATCGACCTTCACGACGGGATGCTTATTGGCGCGCACCTCGGGGCTGCTCGTCCCAGCGCCCAGCGCGCCGGTCTCCGATGCCTTCACGACGTCGTCGATCTGATAGTCGAGACGCAGGGTGGCGTAGGCCTTCTCGGTCTTGCCCTTGGTCGTGAGCGTCCAGATCATTTCGTCTTTGTCTGTGAAGCCCGCGGGCACCTTGACGCGAAAGACGAAACGATTGCGACGCGGATAAAAGCGGGTGGGTTGGCCATGGTCGACGCCGCCCACGTTGAAGCCGTTCTCGGGACCAAGCGGAACGTCGACTTCTTCCTTCCAGTTCCGATTCATGTAGCCGAATACGAAATATCTGCTGCCGTCGGCTTCCTCTTCCCAGCCTTCGAAGGCCGGCGAAACATTCTGGCCGCTCGTGTACGACAGCGACTGCGCCGCCACTTCCGGTGCGTGGCCGCCCATCAGCCACGCAACGACGCCTGCGCACGCGAGTGCTGTCACCCGCTGACGCGAAGGTGTGATCTGCATCATGGTATCTGCCTTGGAGAAACAGTCCCGGGAGCGCAACGCTCCCGGGACGTGAGATGACCTGAGACGATTACTGCTGTTGCTGCTGCTGCGAGTTCTGTGGCGCCGGTGCCGTCGGGATGATGTTGCACAGCGGGCAACCGATCGGCATATCGTTCCGGGTCAGCTTCAGACGCTCGCGACGCTTGGCCATTTCGCTCTGGAACTGCTCGTCGGTGAGCGCGACCCGGTTCCCCAGGTCGATGAACATATTGGCCACCGAACGGTTGCCTGAGCCCTGCCAGTTGCGCGGGTCCGGCACGTTCTTGTTCGACGGCGAATTGTCCATGTAACCGATGATGTGCACGATGGTGCCCTTTGGCAGCAACGGCGACGCATCGTCGTCGTAGTGGTAGCCGCGGACCCAGTTATGGTCGTAGCCGACGCAGTTGAGCGTCTGGATGTTGTAGCCCCAGATCGCTTCGAGACACATGCGCATGCCGGGCGCGTGCAGGTGCGGCTCGAACGACATGATCTTCACGTTCTCGTTGAGGACGGCGTAGGCGTGGAGCTGCTGACCGGCTTCCATCGGGCGGATGTCGATATCGACACCATTCCCGAGTGAGTAGCTGGCGCGCTTGAACTCCGGGTTGTAGCCCTTCGGCGCGAACTTGTAGCCGAACTCGAGGTGCGACTTGGTGTCGCGGCCATTCGAGTGCAAGTGGACGGAATCGGACACGATGCTCGAACCGGCCTTGAGCAAGCGGGCCGCGCGCGGGTCGAAGAAGTCGGCATTGCGACCCACTTCGTGCACCGGCCAGCCAGTGGTGCCGTCCACATCCGTCGGGTCGAAGGTCGAACTCTCGTCGCCACCTTCCTTGATGACGCGCGTCGCCCAGATCATGTGATGGAACACGTAGCGCCCGCCGACCGTCTGACGGCCAGAGCCAGCGGAATCGACGTCGTTTACTTCCTTCACTTCGAGCGCGGTCACGTAGCGATCTTCGGTGAGGCCCGTCGGCACGCGCGGAATCTCACCCCACCAGTCGGGGGAACCGGCCTTCACGACCAGGTCGGTCGT
>CADEEX010000267.1 GCA_902826465.1 uncultured Acidobacteriota bacterium | reverse complement strand
GGCTTCGCCTTCACTCTCTGTCTTGCCGGACTGGTTCGGGCAGACGAACCGCTCCATCAATCCGCGTTCTCGTACGACACCTTCAGCGCGCGCCTTCCGGTCGTGCGCGAGCAAGCGTACGCGGTGCACGCCAGGGTTCGACCGCTGCTGCTGTTCTGGATTGGCCGCGACAATATCGGTGACGCGCGCATCACCTGGCGGGAAGCCCCTGGCGGCCACCGCGGCTTCGAGCTGCTGATTGGCTCTGATCCCGCACGGACGCCGCGCCACATCAACCGCTGGGGCTTCATCGTCGAGGATCTCTCCCCGGACAAGGCCGATGTCTTCGGCCTGATGAAGGAGTCGAACGAGCAGACCCTCGAGGCGGCGGAAGCAGAGATCGCGACACATCGCGACGACAGTGCGTTCAAGGCCGCGCGGGCCACGATCGCCAGCGGCGTTGCGGTGGGCGGGACGATCACCGTTCGCGCCCCGGCCCACCTGACCTATCGCGACCTCAACGCTCTCCTCGCGATGATCCCGGCCAAGCCGCGGAGCGTGCGCACCGTGGCGTTGCCAGCCGGCACGCAGGCCGGCTTCCTGGTCGCCATGGACGCGCTCATCCAGGCCGCCAGCGGTCCCTGCGGACGCCCCAACGGCGCTGGCGCGAAAGCGGTGTCGGGTGTTCCGTTCGTCTACGCGCAGACGCTGTACGACCTGTCGCTCGTCTCCTGCACCTTCGAACCCACGTTCCAGACGAAGAGCGGCGTCTATCCCAACGTCTCCGACGGCCGGTTTCAGATCCGCAACCGGACCACCAAGGTTGAGACGTCGTTTCGCGTGTGGTTCGGGACGTCCGCCGAATGGCGCGGCGTGCCAGTACAGGCGGTCTTTCGCCCGCGCTGGTGGATGGAAATCGAGCTCGTGGCAAGCGAGGCCTCGCGATGAACGCCACGCTCACGGGACTGGTCCTCCATAACGACCAGCCGATCGTCGTCGGCGGGCTCACGCTGACCGAGCGGGGCGTCCTGCTCCTTGGTCGGGCCGGCTGTGATTCCCTCAAGCTCTGGGGCAGCCGACTGCTCGAGCCGTCGGCCGTGGACCGGCTGCACGCCCGTGGCGTCGTGGTGGCGCAACGGGATCCCGCGTCGGCGCCGCTCAGCGAAACAGGCCACGCGGCGTTCGTCATTGTGGGTCCGAACGTGCTGGTCGAACAGGCGGTCGTCAACGAAACCGTACGAATGGCGCGCGACGGCGTCAACACAGCGATGGCTGTCTTCGACGCCGGGGTGCCGCTGCTTCTCTACGTGCCACACGCCGCCGCGCTCCACGTGCGCAGCTGCCGTTCGCTCGACACCATGGTGGCCACCCTGGAGCGGCTCGGCGTGGTGCGGGAACTGCCGCTAGTCGGCGGCTTCTGCCGGCGCGCCCACCGGACGGAGGGGCGTTCCCTGGAACGGGCCTACATCCGCCATCTCAATGGCGGCGAGTCTGAGAGCTTCTTCACCAAACAGATCCGCCGATTCTCCGTGCCGATGTCGGTCCGGCTGGTGGCGCTCGGTGCCACGCCGACGCAGGTGACGCTCGCCGGGTTCGCACTCGCGGTGGCGTCCGCGTGGAGCATCGCCCAGGGAAACTACGGCGCCGGCCTCGTCGGCGGCGTCCTGTGCTACGCGAGCATGGTCTTCGACTGCAGCGACGGCGAGGTGGCCCGCCTGACGGTGCGAGACAGCCCGTCCGGAGCCTGGCTCGAAACGATGGTCGACTACGCCACGTACTTCCTGCTGCTCGGTGGACTGACGGTGGCCAGTCAGCAGCGGCCAGAGGCAGATGCTTATCGTGGGGCCGCGGCGGTGGCGCTTGTCGGCTCGCTGCTGGCTGCCGCGATTACCGGATATCTGCGGCACCGCGTCGCGGCTGCCGACCCTGGACAGTTCGACGAGGCGTCGGCGCGGGTCATGGGAGGCGCGACGCGCTTTCACCGCTTCGCGAGCTGGTCGCGACAGTGGATCAAGCGGAGCAGCGTGGCTCACCTGGTGCTCGTGCTGGCGCTCCTCAACCAGCTGCCGTGGCTGCTCTATCTGTGGGCGTTCGGGGCGACAACAGCCACCGTGGTGATGCTCGCCGTGCAGCCCTTCGTTGTCCGCCGGGTGCGCGTGACGCACGCCCATGTGCCCCCGGTGCAGTCCGGCGGGTCGCAAGGAGTCTGACGTGTCGGTAACCACCAAGGCCATCATTCTCGCCGCCGGCGTTGGCAGCCGGCTTCGTCCGCTGACCGACGAGCGACCCAAGTGTCTGCTTGACGTGGGCACGCAGACGCTCATCGATCACCAGATGAGTGCGCTTCACCGGTGCGGCATCACGGACGTGATCGTCGTAGTCGGGTTCTGCGCCGATCGCATCCGTCAGCATCTTGGCAGCCGCGTGCGCTATCTCGAGAACGAGCGGTACGAATGCACCAACAGCCTCTACTCGCTGTGGCTGGCGCGGACCGAGCTTCTTGCCGGGGCGCTGATCCTCAACTCCGATGTGTTGGCGGCGCCGGTGTTGTTCGAGCATCTGGTCCGGGCGGCCGCACCCGATGCGATTCTCGTCGAACGCGGCGATGCGTTCGAGGCCGAAGACATGAAGGTGACCCTGAACGGACCGTTCGTCGTCGACTTCGGCAAGGACCTGCCGAGCGAACGGGCGCATGCGCACAACGTGGGCGTCGCCAAGTTCAGCGCCGCCGGGGCCGCGCACCTTGTGGCGTGCCTCGACGCGCTGGTCGCGACGGGGCACGAGAACGACTGGGCGCCGCGTGCGTTCCGCGAGTTCGCGAGCCAGAACCCGCTGACCGTGGTGGCAACCGACGGGCTGCCCTGGATCGAGATCGACTACCTCGACGATCTGACCCGGGCCCGTGCGGAAGTCGAGCCGGAGATTCGTGCGCTCGATCAGGCCCTGACGAGATAACGCGTGCAGGCTCAGGACGTCGTCCGTCGCAGCCCGGCATCCGGCCGACTGCTGAATGTCCTGACGCCGCTGCTGGGGCTGGCGGGTGTCGGTCTGCTCGCCTACCTGATTGCCGCCATTGGCCCGTCCCGCATCGTTCAGCAGTTACTCGGCCTCGGCGCGGTCTTCCCCGTCGTCGTGATTCTGACCGGGGCGAAGTATCCACTGCAGGCCGCGGGTTGGCGTCTGGCGCTTCCCCGGCACGCCCGGCCTCCCTGGGGTGAATCGATCAGCGCCACCATCACGGGCGACGCCGTGGGCTATCTGACATGGGCCGGTCCCTTCAGCGGCGAGCCGCTTCGGGCGCTGTTGACTCGCGGCTCCGTCCCTGTCGCTGCTGGCGTTGCCGCAGGCGCCATCGAACGGGCCATCTACAACGCGACGGCCGCGCTGCTGGTGCTGATCGTCCTGTTCGCGTTATTCGCCGCATCGCACGCCGTCGAAGTTGTATGGGGCGGGGTGGCACTGGGCGCCGTCGCGCTCATTCTGGTCGCGCGGCGCCGTATGCACACGGCGAATGCGGCCACTCCTCGTGCGCCCGCGCCGACCGTCCGCACGGGCGCGATCGGGAAAGCCGCGTCGCTGCTCGACGCCGCGAAGGCCCTATGGCGCGATCGGCGGGCCGCAGCCCCGTTCATTGCCCTCCTCTGTCTGGCGCAGCATGCCATCCTCGTCGGCGAGGCGTATCTGTTGCTGAATGCGCTCGAGAGCGGCACCACGCTGCGCACCGCGCTGGTGTTCGAAGCGGTGACGAAGATCGTGAATACCGCCGGCGTCGTGGTGCCGGGCCGGGTCGGCGTGGCCGAGGGCGGCAGCGCCGCCCTGGCGGGAGCGCTCGGATTCGCGGCCAGCCATGGACTCAGCCTGGCGCTCATTCGGCGCGTGCGCGCCCTGGCCTGGGGCGCGGTCGGCCTGGCGCTCTTGCCGTTTCAGGAAGCGCGGGCTCGACGTTCGCGCTGAGGCGAACGAGCCCTCAGTGTGCGAGCTGAGAGGTGACCGACGTGGCGAGCGGAAAGTGATCGGATGCTTTCCGAACCGTGACCACGCGGCCGAGTTCCGCCACCATCCGCTTCACGAAGATCCAATCGAGCGGGTCTGAGTGGTGAATGGATGTCTGGCGCGCCGAGGCGTCAGGACCAAGCGCGTCGACGAACCCCTGGTTCAGAAGGCTTTGCACAACGGGCGATTGCTCAGAGACTTTCGCCGTGTTGAAGTCGCCACCGAACACGACGGGACGGCCCGCCCGCTCCGGCGCGAGATAGTCGGACAACATTTCGTCCACCTGTGTGCGGCGAAACGCGTCGTTCTTCGCGCTCTCGATGTGCGCGTTGTAGAGCAGGGCGCCGCCCGACTCGGCGCGCAACGCCATCCGGCCGCCACGCCGAGGCTGGAATGGGTCGAGCTTCCACCGCAGCCGTGCCTGGTTCTCGAAGGGCAATGCCTGCGAATTGTGCAGCGGGTATCGGCTGAGCACCGCTTGTCCGGTGAGGGCCGGAATACCCTGACGCGACTGCCCGATCTCCTGGAACTCGCCCGCAAACACCCAGTTCAGACCAAGATCGTCGGCCAGGTCTTTGGCGACCTTCCGATAGTCGGAACGTCGCACGCCCATGTCCACTTCCTGCAGGAGGTAGACATCGGCCGACAACGACGCCAGCGCGTCGCGAACGTTTTCGTACCTGGCGCCTTGCGCGATGTTCCACGACACCACGTTCAACCGCCCATCGGATGGAGGGACCCGGTCGAACCGCGTCGGTTCGCCAACGACGGCATGCACCTGTTTACTGTCGAGCAGCGGATCGGTCGCGTAACCGGTCAGTCGAAACAGACCGAAGACCATGAGTAGAGCGTCCACATTACCCTCTTACACTTTCCCTTCCATTTTACGCCCCGGCGCCATCACTGTCGAGAGACGGCCGGTTCTTCCACAGGAACCTTGGTCACCTTAGCCTGGGTGGCCGACGGGAGGGGCACACTGACCTCGAGCACGCCATCGGCGAACGTGGCCTTCACCTCGGCGAGGTTGACCCCCTCCGGCAGCGGCACCGAACGGTAGAAGCCGCCGTACTCCCGCTCGCTTCCACGAGCACCTCTTCCTTCTTCATGCCAGGAAGATCCACACGCGTAATCAGTCGGCCGTCCTTTTCGACCACATCGATCTTCGGCGACCAGGCGGACCGAGCGGAGAGCAACTTCCATTCCCATAACTGCGCGCCGAAGCCACGGGGGAAAGGCAAATGCGATCGGGGAATAGTCTGGCGTCGGTGCGAGATTCTTCTGGATGAACTTGCCTCCCGTGATGGCGGCGGGAACGCAGCGCTTCCCGCCAACGTGGATCGATGTGTGCACGACGCCGGTGCATGCGGTCACCCGATCCGAGCTGCAGATGAAGGCATGGCAGGTGTCGACGAAGGGAGCACGAGTGCTCGAGGCCGTCGACCGCCCTGCGCTGGCGGCCGGGGCTGACGACCTTCTGATCGACGTCCTCGCCTGTGGTGTCTGTCGCACCGATCTCCACCTGGTCGACGGCGACCTTCCGCAGGCGCGCTTTCCGATCGTGCCTGGCCACGAGGTCGTCGGGCGAGTCGTCGCCTGTGGCAGCCGGGTCACGGGATTCTCGGTTGGCGATCGCGTCGGCGTGCCGTGGCTGGCCTCAACGTGTGGCGTCTGCCCGTTCTGCACGGCAGGCCGCGAGAACCTCTGCGCCGAGGCCCGCTTCACCGGTTGTCATGTCGATGGCGGCTACGCCGAACAGACGATTGCCAGGGCGGACGCCTGCCTTCGCATTCCGGAGCGGTACGACGATGTCCACGCGGCGCCACTGATGTGCGCAGGTCTGATTGGCTATCGCGCCTACAGAATGGCAGGACCGGCGCCGCGGCTCGGGCTCTATGGCTTCGGCGCCGCCGCTCACCTTGTCGCGCAGATGGCGCGCCACGAGGGGCGCGAGGTGTTGGCGTTCGTGGCGCCTGGCGATGATGCGGCCCTGCGCTTTGCCCGTGCCGTCGGCGTCAGCTGGGCGGGTTACTCCGATGGGCCCGGCCCTTCCCCACTGGACGCCGCGATCATCTTCGCGCCCGTCGGAAAGCTCGTGCCTGAGGCGCTCTCACGCCTCGTGCCGGGAGGCACTGTCGTTTGCGCCGGCATTCACATGAGCGACATTCCGAGCTTCCCCTATCGCCTGCTGTGGCAGGAGCGGGTGATCCGATCGGTTGCCAACCTGACCCGCCGCGATGGCACAGACTTCATGGCGCTTGCGGCAACGCTGCCGCTCGAGACCACCGTCAGCACCTATGACATGGA
>CADEEX010000266.1:3573-6277 GCA_902826465.1 uncultured Acidobacteriota bacterium | reverse complement strand
ACTCGAGTCGCTGCGGGACCGTCGCGGGGCGTTCGGACATGCCGCCGGTTGAGCAAGAACTCGTCCGTTAACGCGAGACGCGGCGCGTTTCGAAGGACAATCAAGCGGAGCCGCCTCTTCAAATGCAGACGCTGATGACCTTCGTCTCCGCCGCCGACCAGTGCCAGTATCTGCACGATCGCGACTGGCAGTTCGAGTACGAGATTGTGGCCACGGCCACGGCGGATGAGTATGGCGAACGGCTTCGCCTGGGATGGCGTCGGTTCGGCCACGCGCTCTTCAAGCCGTCGTGTCCGGCCTGCTCGATGTGCCGTTCGCTGCGGATTCCGGTGGTCACCTTCCACGCCGACCGCAGTCAGAAACGCGCATGGAAAGCCAACGACGGCGTGCTGCGCCTCGTTGTCGGCACGCCGTCGGAAACATCCGAGAAGCGCGCGCTCTTCGAGGCCTTTCACAGTTACCAGCACGACTCGAAGGGCTGGTCGAACGCGGCCACCGATTACACCGAGATGTTCGTGCTCAATCCGTTCAAGACTGAAGAGTGGTGTTACTACCTCGACGATCGGCTGATCGCGGTCGGCTATGTCGATCGGGTGGACGATGGTCTGTCGGCCATCTATTTCTACTACGACCCGCGGGAGCGTCATCGGTCGCTTGGCACCTTCAACGTGCTGTCCATCGTCAACGCGGCCAGAGCGGCGCCGCTGCCGTATGTGTATCTGGGCTACTACGTGGAAGGGTGCCGGTCGCTCGAATACAAAGCGCGCTTCCGGCCACACGAACGACTCGAATACGGCCGCTGGACGCTGGCGCCCTAAGGCTGCTGGCGCGACCGTAGCCGCCGCTGGATCTCTTCATGCAGTCCTGCTCCGGCAGGAGAAACGACTGCATGAAACGACTACGCCACGCTTGCGCTGTTCTGACACTGCTCTTGCTGCCGACACTCTCGCACGCGCAGGACTTCGGCGTCATGGAATCGGCCGAGACGATTGAACGGGGCAACTTCAAGCTGAAGGCGAATCCGATGTTCGTCATCCAGGATGACGACACCGACATTGGCATTGTCGGAGGCGTCGGCTACGGCGTCACCGATCGGTTCGACGTCGAGTTCAATGTGGCGGGATACGACGGCCTGAGCCACTTCGGCGGCAACGCCGAATACTGGCTGGTGAAGTCGGCCAACGCCAGCGTCTCGGCGATCGGTGGCTTCCACTACAGCAATGTTCCGTCGATCGATCAGACCGGCGTCGACGTCACGCTGATCGCCACGCATTCCGCCACGCCTCGCCTCGATCTCAACGCCGCCCTCGACATGGCCTTCAACCGCTTCAAGGGCGATTTCCCTGACGACGGCTACAACACCACGCATATCGTCCCCGGCATCGAGTTCAAGGTGCAGACGGATCTCGATCTGCTGGCAGAGTTCGGCGTGTCGTTGAACGACAACGGCAGCCACTACATGTCCGTTGGGATCGCCTATTACCTGCGCTGATGCGTCACTTCCCGTATCGCACAGTGCTCTGCGATGTCGACGGCACGCTGATCGACAGTAACCACGCGCACGCACACTCGTGGATGCGCGCCCTTGGCCACTACGGCGTTGCGGTCGACGTCGAACAGATCCGGCCACTCATCGGCATGGGCGCCGACAAGCTGCTGAGGGCGGTGGCTGACACCGACGCCAGTTCACCGCTGGGAAAGGCCATTGGCGCAGAGAAACAGGCGCAGTTCGTGGCCTTGCTGCCAACACTGCGTGCGACCTCAGGCGCCCGGGCCCTGCTGGAGCACTTTCGCGGACGCGGCATGGCACTCGTCGTCGCCACCTCGGCGTCTGATGAGGAAATGTCGTCGCTCCTGAAATGTGCCGGTGTCGACGATCTGTTTGCGACGCGAGCCTCGAAAGACGATGCCGCTGACTCGAAGCCGGATCCTGACATCGTGATCGCGGCGTTGCGCAAGGGCGATACCGACCCGGCGGAGGCGGTGATGGTCGGCGATACGCCGTACGACATTGAAGCCGCGGCGCGAGCCGGTGTCGTCTGTGTCGCCGTGAGATGCGGCGGTTACTGGCAGGACAGCGACTTC
The DNA here is from genome assembly GCA_902826465.1 of uncultured Acidobacteriota bacterium. Taxonomy (GTDB): domain Bacteria; phylum Acidobacteriota; class Vicinamibacteria; order Vicinamibacterales; family CAVVIG01; genus CADEEX01. Next base: position 4,192 of record CADEEX010000266.1, on the reverse strand, counting down.
CACGGCGCGATCGCCATCTACGACGACCCGGCGGAAATGCTCTACGCACTGACCCGCGGGACGAAGTAGCGCCGGAGGAGCCGGCCTTGCGGCGGCCTCTCTCTTGCACAGTGCGTGGCAGACACGATGTCTTGAAGGAGGCACAAATGAGGTTCTCGACAATGGCCGCGCTGATGTGTGCGGCGACAGCAGCGGTCGGCAGCGTTCAGGCGCAAACGCCATCCCAGCCACCGGCAGCCGGTTCGAATCCTGTGATGATCACGGGCTGCGTGACACGCGCCGACATGTCGCATGCAAGCGGCGTCAACGGCGTGACCGGCCGCGATGTGAATACCGGTGGCGAGGCGGACAAGTTCGTGCTGACGAACACACGCATCAGTGGCGCCGCGACGACGCAGCGTAACAGCGACGACAAGCGGGTCACGTCGCCGGCGGTAACGAGCGGTTCAACGGACGCGTTGGCGATGGACGCCCCTCGGTACTCACTGGAAGGCCAGTCTGCCGACCTGCGTCAGCACCTCGGTCATCAGGTCGAAATCACCGGCCGCTGGGCGATGGCGAACGACGTCCGCACGGGCACCGTCGGCACCAGTGGACGCTCGACCACCGCTGCTGAAAC
>CADEEX010000266.1:0-3563 GCA_902826465.1 uncultured Acidobacteriota bacterium | reverse complement strand
TCTGGCACGACCGTCGGTTCGAGCTCGCCGAACAACAACGGCGCGCTGGTGTCCGGTCAGGTGCTGCAGGTGCAGTCAGTGCGCATGATTGCGGCCACCTGCACGGTGAAGTAGACCAGAACTCCTTTTCAAAACTGGCGAAGAAGGCCACCAACGAGCCGTGCGCTGGAATGAAGGGGCTCATCGAAGAAGGGAATGCAGCAGGCGGCGAGGCGCAAGGCCAGCCCAACGGCAGTCGAGCCGCGCTATGCCAGTGCCGCGGACACTCCAGGAAAGCGTTCGAAGAGGCGCTGACGAGCAGGAACAGGGTCCGGACCGTCTGGACCCTGTTCGATTCGATACGGCTGCCGTTCAGATTAACGACAGTCCCTTCAGTTCCTTCTCCGCGGCGAACCAGTCGCTTTCGGCATCCCCGGTGGCAGTGCCATCGCCTTGACGAGCTTCATAGATTTCGTAAGCTCTGCGCCGCACGTCTTCCTCTCTGAAGGCACCCGCCTCCTGTGCGTCGTTCATCCGACGGCCCGGAGCATCACTCGCTCTGTCGCGCCTGGATCGGGTCGTCACGGCTTTCACCTGAGATGCCTTCTTCATTGCCTTCCTCCAGACCTCGGCTATAGCAATCTTCCTGCCGTGCTGCGCGTGGCCGGCAACGCGCTTGCACAGGAGTTAGTCGTCACAGGTCACACCCATCAGCTGGGCAGACCGACATGAAGAAGAATGAGGTCGCGATGAGCGCACACACCGTGAACATCAGTGAGACCGAACGATGGCTGTCATCCATCGCTGGGGCCGCCATGATTCTGTCCGGGCTGAAACAGCGCTCGGTCGGTGGCGCCCTGCGTGCGGCGAGCGGCGCCGCGCTGCTGACGCGCGGCGCCAGCGGCTACTGCCCGGCATATGCCTCTGTAGGGCGTTCATACAGCCGCATCTACGACACGCGGGAAGCGCTCGGCGGACGTTGCGGTGTGCACGTGGATGAGAGCATCACCATCAACAGACCGGCCGCTGACGTGTGGGCTATCTGGCGCGATTTCGAGTCGCTGCCGAACTACATTCCCTCACTCAAGTCTGTCACCCGGACCGACGCCACGCGATTTCACTGGGAGGCCATCGGCCCAGGCAGGCGAAGCATCGCCTGGGACGCCGAGATTCTCAACGAGATTCCGAACGAACTGATCGCCTGGCGCACGATCGGTGAGCCCGACGTCGTCAGTGCCGGGTCCGTGCGCTTTGTGCAGTCGAAGGGGCGCGGCGACACCCAGGTGCACGTGCGACTGCAGTACGAGCCGGCGGGCGGCAAGAGCACCGCCGCAATCGCCTGGCTCTTCGGCAAGGAGCCGGGCCAGTTGATTCGCGCCGGACTGCGTCGCTTCAAGGCGATCATCGAAACGGGAGAGGCGCCGACGACCGCCGGTCAGGCGCACGGGAAGCGCAGTCTCCTTCACTACGCCCAGAGGTCCCACGCATGAGAGCGCTCGTCTGGCATGGCAAGAACGATGTACGGGTTGAGCAGATGCCCGACCCGAAGATTCTCAATCCGCGCGATGTCATCCTTCGTGTCACCACCACCGCCATCTGCGGCTCCGACCTGCACCTGGTCAATGGCGTGATCCCGTCGATGCAGGCGGGCGACATCCTCGGTCATGAATTCATGGGGGAAGTCGTCGAGGTCGGGAAGGAGAACCAGAAGCTGAAGGTGGGCGACCGCGTCGTCGTGCCGTTTACGATTGCCTGCGGCGGCTGCTTCTTCTGCGAGAAGGCGTTGTGGTCGCTGTGCGATAACTCGAATCCGAACGCATGGATGGCGGAGAAGCTGTGGGGTTACTCGACGTCGGGTCTGTTCGGTTACTCACACCTCACGGGCGGCTACGCCGGTGGGCAGGCGGAGTATGTGCGGGTACCGTACTCTGACGTTGGACCGTTGAAGATTCCCGCGAGCGTGACCGACGAACAGGTGCTCTTCCTGTCCGACATTCTTCCCACCGGCTATCAGGCGGCCGAGAACTGCGACATTCAGCCGGGCGATACGGTGGCGGTGTGGGGCTGCGGTCCCGTCGGCCAGATGGCCATTCGGAGCGCGTTTCTCCTCGGCGCTGGCCGTGTTATTGCCATCGACAACGTCTGTGAGCGGCTCGAGATGGCGCGCGACAGGAACGGCGCAGAGACAATCGATTTCTCACATCAGGATGTCTTCGATCGCCTGAAGACGATCACCGGGGGCCGCGGACCAGATTCGTGCATTGACGCGGTCGGTCTCGAATCGCACGGCGGCAGCTTCGATGCCTACGTTGACAAGGCGAAGATGGCGTTGTATCTCGCGACCGACCGTCCGAGCGTACTGCGCCAGGCCATTCACGCGTGCCGCAAAGGCGGCGTCGTGTCGGTGCCAGGCGTCTACGGTGGCTTCCTCGACAAGGTGCCGTTCGGGGCGGCGTTCCAGAAGGGGCTCACGTTCAAGATGGGCCAGACGCACATGATGCGTTACATGCAGCCGCTCCTCGAGCGGATTGAACGTGGCGAACTCGACCCCTCGTTCGTCATCACCCATCGCTTTCCACTCGCGCGGGCGGCCGAAGCCTACGACCTGTTCGGTCGGAAGCAGGACGGCTGCATCAAGGTCGTCATGAAGCCTCACGACCTGGTCCACTAGCGATGGCGATCCGCACCACGCCACTGTGGTACGCCGATGCGGGTATTCCTCGCTTCGATGGCCTCGCGGGCGATGCCCGGGCAGACGTGGTCGTCGTTGGTGCCGGCATCACCGGACTGACGACGGCCCTGCTGTGCGCGCAAGCGGGCGCGTCGGTCGTGGTGCTCGAGCGGGATCGCATCGGCGCCGGCGACACCGGGCACACCAGCGCTCACCTGACCATGGTGCTGGACGAGTCGCTGACGTCGCTCGTGCAGCGCTTCGGACGTGAGCATGGTCGGGCGGCGTGGGACGCCGGTGTGGCCGCGATTGCCGACATCGAACGGATAGTCGGAGAGGAAGCCATCGAGTGCGATTTCGCGATCGTTGACGGCTACCGTCACCTGCCGGTGGACGCCACGAACGAGACCACCAAGACATTGAACGACGAAGCGGCACTGGCGCAGGAGCTCGGGTTCGACTGCGAGCTGGTCGATGCGGCGCCACTGGTGGGCCGTCCGGCCATCAGGTTCCCCGGGCAAGCGCGGATCCATCCCCGTCGGTACCTTGCCGGGCTTGTGACGGCACTCACACGGCTCGGTGTGGCCATTCACGAGGAGAGCGGAGCTGACGAGTTCCTGAGCGAGCCAAAGGGCGTCGTTGCGCGGGGCCACCGTGTGCACTGCGACCTGGTCGTCGTCGCGACGCACAATCCGCTGCTCGGCGCGCGCGGCGTGGCGGCGGCGACCCTGTCGCAGACCAAGCTCGCGCTGTTTTCGTCGTACGTGCTCTCGGCGGCGGTGCCGAAGGGGACGTGTCCCGACGCCTTGCTCTGGGACACGGCCTCGCCTTATCACTTCTACCGTCTGATCCAGGCTAACGATCACGACCTGGTGATCTACGGTGGCGAGGATCATAAGACCGGTCAAGCCGG
>CADEEX010000265.1 GCA_902826465.1 uncultured Acidobacteriota bacterium | reverse complement strand
TGCGGGTCCTCGCGGGCGGGCGGCGGCTTGCGGTCGTCCAGAAGTCTTTTGACGCAATTCTAAGGAAGTCTTTTGACGACCTCTGTGTCTCGCCTAACGAGGTCGGCACGTGCCTCGTGCGGGGTATCCTCGGGTCCGGTGTCCGCGGGAGGGTGGGTACCTCATTGAGGCGCGTTATCTTGGGCGCGGCGCAGCTTCCACGGCGCTCCATCAGGGGTATGGGATGAGGTGGGTCTAAGTTCTTTTAAACACGTAACTCGATGCAAAACAAGGGTTTACATTGTAGTAGGCCGCCACTTAGCTCGCTGCCCTGTTACTTCGACAACTTGGCGCCCGTCTGACTTGCGTAAACGGTGCTAGGGTAGTACCGTGAAGGTGATGCAATTGCTGTACGCCCGCCCCTCTGGCAACGGAGGCTCCATAGCGCGGCTTAGCAATCGCAGGATCCGGTGAGGAGAGCCGGCCGTTGCTCGGCAGTTACAAAGGGTCGCGCGGCCCGATGGGGGTTGTGGTCTCCACAACTTTTCGCTGAGTGACTTCGCGATTTAGCATCACGGAACGGCGCGGGCCAAGAGCTCGCGCCGTTCTGCGTTTATGATAGCCGAGGGGTGCCATCCGCGCGCCTCGGCGTCCATGAGTTGCTGGGAGCGCAAGTAGGCTGCGGAAGTTCTCCGCCCCAAAGATATACATGCCCATTCCAGGAAAGACGCTCGCGTTTGTCTACGCGGTAAAGGCCGGACCCGTCGCCAAAGAGCTCTCGGAAGCCTTCCCATCGATCTGGAACAAGGATCTGCGCCTCGCCGCCACGGAGAATCGGTCGCGCGGGCCGCAGCACAGGCCGGGGGTGGATCTTCACGGGATTCGGGGTGCGGTCGAGGAGGCACTGAAGGTGAAGCCTCCTCAGATCCGCTCCGCTGTTCTCATTGTCATCGACATGCGAGATGACGACGCGAAACAGCTCACGGAAGACTTTGCATATCGACTTCCCCTGGTTGAGGTCGTGCCCGTCAAGAGCAAAGGCAATGTCGCCGAACGGGTTCGCGAGCAGCTCGAATACTTCGGGGTGCTGAAGTGTCACTGGCCCGAGAATGTTAGAGATGCGCTAGGCCGGTGGGCGAAGAGATTCCCGGAGATCACACTGCTCCCAAGGGCGCTTCGCTCAGCCGACGATGCCGCAGACTTCGAGGAACCCCGACTACTTCTTGGGAGCCTTCACGCGCTGAAGCGAGTAGAGATCGATTGGCAAATCGCCAAGCGCAAAGACAACAATCGCGCGGTGCATCGAGTGCTTCACATGAACACGCGAGATGCTCTGAACGAACTGATCGAAGACGCCCGATTCGGGGTGAGCGACGCTGCGGATCGAGCGGCCAAGAGTCGCAGTTGGAAATGCGAAGACGACGTGACGCGTTACTTCGGATGGCATCTCAAGTGGAGCCTTCGAAGCATTCGTTCCATCGAGAACCACTGTCGCGTTCACTGGGCGACCCAGCAATTCTCAAAGCCCGTCAGGGTCGATCTCTACATCGGCCACTGCGGTGAACACCTCGACTGATTGTCGATAGTTGGTACCCAATGGCGCTACTGATACGCCCCCGATGCACCCGGAGGTGGGCGGTCTCGGTGAGGCGCAACGCCACATGACTTCGCAGGGCGCGCGGCACCCGTCCGGTCCGGGCGACGCATTGTTCCGGATCGCTGAGGATGATCGCCAACCCGACTGCGGCGATGTTCGACATGTCGTCGCCCGCGATCAACGTAATGTCGCCGTTCTCGATGGCACCCAGGAGGTCTAACGGGCGGTTTTCCACTCGTTAGGTTCTCGACGACGGTTTTGTGACCTGTGTCCAAGAACTTACCTCTCAAACTGTCAAGAGACTTCTGGACGACCCCAGGCGGCTTGCGGTCGTCCAGAAGTCTTTTGACACTTTCGAATGGAAGTCCTTTGACATTGCTCACAAAGCTGCCGTCGGATTCCTAACGAACGGAAAACTGGGCGAGGTTGTGAGCCCCTACCGACCATCTTGCCGACCCCGGCAGGATGGTCGAGTCGTCTCTGGGGGCGCGAAGCCGCCTGACGTCGCCCGTCTTCAACGTGCAGTCTCGTCACCACCGCGCCCCCCCGAATTGACAGACCCGCCGCCTGGCGGTAACCGTCCGGGACCACAACGGGTCGGGGAGAGTATGGCCGCACCAGGAGCAGCCGCAGCCCTTCTCGGCGGAGCCACCGTGCTTGGCCGAGACGTGCACACCGATATCGAGCTTGCCGCGGAGATCGCTCAAGGGCTCCCCTCGGGGTCGCTCACCCACCTGGTCGAGGAACTCCACCCGGCCTTATCGCCACAATTGATCTACGCCCTCGTCGGGTCCGACGGCGCGCTCGATCTCAAACAGAGGAACCGCGAGCGACTGTCTCCCTCTGAATCAGATCGGCTGGCGCGTTTGGCGCGGATCGCCGTCCGGGCAGAGGAGGCCCTAGGAGACCGGGACACCGCATACCGGTGGCTCGGGACACACAACCGGGCGCTGGAGGGGCGGCAGCCTCTGGAGTTACTCGGCACGGACGCAGGCGCGACGGAGGTGCAGGAGGTGCTCGTGCGCATCGAGCACGGCGTATACGGCTGAGTCACGCTTGAAGGTAGTCGGCCTGCTCCGGTGCGGCCTCAACGGCCTATCAGCCCCCAGATCCCGCTCATGCCTGACCCGAATATCAAACGTCGGGGAGACGCGCTCTACTGGGTCGACCGCTGCATCGCCCGGCGCCGAGGTCGTGAAGCTGATCGACGTGCTCTGGCTGAAGCGCGACCCGTTCGGCGTCCCGACCGGCGGCGTCGCCGGCGCGTTCGAGGTGGAGCACACGACATCCATCGACTCCGGGATCGTTCGAGTACTCGACGTGGCGCTCGGCGCACCGGATGCGGCCGTGACGCACCTGTTCCTCGTCGCGCCAGACGAGCGTGAGGCCGATGTGCGAGCGCCACGCGCGCGCCCCGCGTTCAGCCGCGTGTCAAATCTTCGCGTACGCTACCTGCCATACGGTGAACTTGCGCGTCCCCGAGCAACCATGGCGCGCTTCGGCACGGGGATGACGGCCGTCGAGGCCGTCGCGAACCTTGGTTTGATCTGCCCGATCAATGTGACGGATTGTAACCGCGCTCTGGATCCGTGCGCGGCCAGTACTGATGCGTAGAACTAGGGACGTCGGGCTCGCGACGACCAGTGGATCGCGCTGATGTGCCAGCCGTCAGGGGTGGCAGTCGCGCGGGTCAGGACCATCAATTCCGCACCGGCCGTATTGATCGCGCGCCCTCGATATTCGCCCTGGGTGGTGCTCGTGGACGTCGACCACGCGACGTCGCCACCTACCACGACGCGCACCGCGCTGCGTTCACTCTTCACGGCACGCGCGAAGCCGATGTCGCCCGGCAGGTGGTGGCTCCGGTACTCCTCCCGGGTTTCGACACCCCCGCTCTCAACAATGGTCACGTCCGGCGCGAGCAGCGCGAGCGCGGCGGCGCTGTCGCCGGCGGCAAGAGCCGTGTGAAAGCGCGCGACGGTGCGCGCCACGGCCGCGGAGTCCGCGGTCTGGGCGCGGGCGACGGTCGGCATGATCGCGCCCATCAGGAGGCCATAGGAGGCGGCGAGCGCGACGGACATGCGGCGAACGGTCGGGTGCATCACGGTGAAGCCTCGAGAGGGGTCAGAAGGGAAACGCGGAGGGCCAGCGTCCGGTGACGCTACGGGGCCTCGTGGCTCGCGGCAAGGCGGGCGTGTGTGCAAGGCGCGGTGCCATCACAAACGCGCGCGGCGGAGCAACTGGGCGTTGACGGCGACGATGATCGTGCTGAGCGACATGAGCACCGCACCAATCGCAGGCGTCAGAACAATGCCCCAGGGGGCCAGCACTCCGGCGGCGAGCGGGATGGCGACGATGTTGTAGCCGGCCGCCCACCACAGATTCTGGACCATCTTGCGGTAGGACGCGCGCGACAGCGTGATGATGCGCGGAATATCGCGAGGGTCAGATCGCACCAGCACGATGTGTCCGGCTTCGACCGCGACGTCAGTGCCCGCGCCGATGGCTATGCCCACGTCCGCCGTCGCCAGTGCCGGCGCATCGTTCACGCCATCGCCAACCATCGCGACCCGTCGCCCAGACTCTTGGATCTCTCGCACGTGCCGCGCCTTGTCTTCGGGCAGCACTTGCGCCAGCACGTCGTCGATCCCCAACTCGGCGGCCACGGCATTCGCTACCTCGCGCGCGTCGCCGGTCATCATGGTCACCTGCACGCCGAGCGCGTGCAGCGCGCGCATGGCTTCGTAACTCTCCGGGCGGATCGCGTCGGCGATGGCGAGTGCGGCAAGTACACGGCCGTCTTGCAGCAGGTAGATGACTGCCTGCCCGCCCTTCTTGGCGTCCGACACCGTTGCCGTCAGTGACGCAGGGACATCTGCGGAGCGCTCCTCGAGAAGGGCCGGTCCGCCCATCTCATACGTCACGCCATCGATGGTCGCCGCCACCCCACGCCCAGGCAGCCCACGCGCATCAGACACGGTCGGCATTTCGATTCCTTCTTCACTCGCGGTACGAATGATACCGCGTGCGATGGGATGCTCGGACTGCGACTCCACCCCTGCGGCGAGACGCAGCACCTGCTCTCGTGTCACCCCGTCGGCCATGGCCAGCGCGACGATGCGGAACTCGCCAAGTGTCAGTGTGCCAGTCTTGTCGAATACCACCGTATCGAGTTTGCGCGCTTCCTCCAACCCGCGTCGGTCTCGTACGAGCAGTCCGTGCCGCGCGCCGATTGCAGTGGAAATGGCGACCACCAGCGGCACGGCGAGCCCCAGTGCGTGCGGGCAGGCGATCACCAGCACCGTCACGACGCGCACGATGGCGACATCGATGGTGGCGCCAACAGCGAGCCAGGCGACAAGTGTCACGAGCGCGGAACCGATGGCCACCCACGTCAACAATCGCGCCGCACGATCCGCCAGAAGCTGCGCGCGGGACTTGGACGACTGCGCATCGGCGACCAATCGCATGATGCCCGACAGCTTTGTCTTCTCGCCGGTCCCGGTCACCGCGATCTCGAGCACTCCATCGCCGTTGATGGTGGCCGCGATCACTTCGTCGTCAACGCCTCGTTCCACCGGTCGTGATTCGCCGGTGATCATGGCTTCATCCAACGTGCTCGAGCCGCGCACGATTGTACCGTCCGCCGGCACGCGTTCGCCGGGACGGATGAGGAGTTTGTCACCCTCGCGTAGCTCGCTCACCGCGACGGTCTCTGTCCCGCCACTCGTAATGCGCGTGGCTTCATCGGGCAGGAGCTTCGCCAACTCCTTCAGCGCGCCCTGTGCCTGCTGGATCGAGCGCATTTCGATCCAGTGCCCGAGCAGCATGATGGTCACCAGAGTCGCCAGCTCCCACCACAGTGCTTCGGCTCGTAGCACTCCCAGTTCGACCACCCACGAGAACACGAACGCCACCGTGATGGCCAGCGAGATAAGCGTCATCATCCCTGGCTGTCGCGCGCGCAGTTCGCCGGCGGCAGATCGGAGAAACACGAGGCCGCCGTAAAGGAAAACCAGCGTACCAAGGGCCGCAGGGATGCGGGCGGAGAACGGAAACACGGGCGCCGTGTAGCCGAGCAATTGTTCGATGTGCGCGGACCAGATGACGACCGGCACCGTCAGTAACAGAGAAAGCCAGAAGCGGTCGCGGAACATGCCCGGGTTGTGGCCGGCGTGCTTGTCGTGCCCGCCGGACTCGTGCGCTTCGGCTCCGTGCGCTTCGGCTCCGTGCGGCCCGGCGCCGTGTGGTTCAGCGTCGCGTGGTTCTGCGCCGTGAGGCGCGGCCCCGTGAGGCTCAGCGCGGTGCGGCTCGGCTCCGTGCGCCGAGCCGTGGTGACGAGCGGTCTCGTGCACGTCGTGTTTTCCTGATTTCCCGTGGTTCCCGTGCATCGCCCGCCTTCCGTACGTCAGGGTGCGCTGCTGTGCTCGGCGATCTCGCCGGCACGTGTTATTGCCAGAGCCTAAGGCCTGCCACAAGTCGCGCTTCCCCGGCCGCCCCACCCGCTTGCCGCGCAAACTGTGCTGTGCGTCCATAACCCCGGTCCCACACCACACCGAAGTACGGCGCAAACTCGCGGCGCAGCTCAATGCGCGTTCGCAAACCGAACGAGGTACTGCTGAGTCCTCGCCCGATACCGAACTCAACTTCATCGCGTAGTGACACGGCGGACTCGAGACGGGGCTGCAACACCAGACGCTGCGTCAGGTACAGGTCGTAC
>CADEEX010000264.1 GCA_902826465.1 uncultured Acidobacteriota bacterium | reverse complement strand
CAGGCCGCCGCCTTGTCACGCGCGCCGATCATCGCCTCGCACTCGGCCGTTCGCGCCCTCTGCAACGTCAGCCGGAACATGGATGACGAGATGCTGAAGGCCCTGGCCAAGACCGGGGGCGTGGCACAGATCGTCGGCTTCAGCAGCTATATCAAGACACCGAAGCCTGACGTCGCCGAACGGGTCGCGGCGCTGGCGGCCGTCCGGCGCGCGTTCGCGCTGCCCGATCCCACAGCCGCGCCGCAGCGGGGTGCCGCGCCTGGGGGAGCGTCGCAAGGCGGGCGAGGCGCCTTTCAGGCGGCGCTTCAGGCGCTACCAGCCGACCGCCGTGCCGACTACGACCAGAAGCTGGCGGAGATCGATCGCCGATTGCCGGGCGATCCGTCCGCGAACGTCAGCGACTTCGTCAACCACATCGACTACGCCGTAAAACTCATTGGCATCGATCACGTCGGCATTGCGTCCGACTTCGACGGCGGTGGTGGCGTGACCGGCTGGCGCGACGCCAGCGACACCTTCAACGTCACGCTCGAACTCGTGCGCCGCGGCTACGCCGAAGCGGACATCGCGAAACTGTGGAGCGGCAATCTGCTCAGGGTGATGGACGACGTGCAACGCGTCGCCGCGCAGATCCAGCGGGAACGTCCGTGACGCCGATATGTTGCAGGACTTAAGACTTAAGACTTAAGACTCAGTGTCTACAGCTCAAGCTGAATCCCGATCTCGATGACCCGATCGGGCGGAATCTGGAAGAAGCTCGTTGCGCTTCTGGCGTTTCTCGAAATGAACACGAACAGCTTGTCGCGCCACTCCGACATACCGAGGCGACTCTCGGAGTGCGTAAAGAGCGAGAGGTGGGCCAGGTAGTACGTCGTGTCGTCTTTCTGCCAGTTCAGACCGAGCTGCCGTGCACGGTTGAGCGCCGCCGGCACATCGGGCGGGTCCATGTAGCCGAACTTCGTGACCACGCGCCAGAAGCCGCCCGCCAGTTGCTCAACCGAGATCGCCGACTCCGGATCGACCGACGGCACGTCCACCATCGACACCGTGAGCAGGATGATCTGCTCGTTCAACGCCTTGTTGTGCGTCAAGTGGTGCACCAGGATGGGCGGCGTGCCTTCGGGCCGCGCCGTCATGAAGATGCCGGTGCCGCTCACGCGGTGCGGCGGTTTGGCGTGGACGCTCGCGAAGAACTGCGACAGCGGCACCTCCGTCTCCGACAGCCGACGTACCACGAGGTTCCGCCCCATCGACCAGGTCGTCATGATCATGTAGATGAGGGCGGCCACGACCAGCGGGAACCAGCCGCCAGCCGGAATCTTGATGATGTTGGCGCCAAAGAACGCGAAATCGACGGCCAGGAAGACCCCTGACACGAGCCCGGCCTTCCACATCGACCATCCCCAACGTTCGCGGGCGACGTAGTTCGCCAGAATCGACGTAATCACCATCGTCGTCGTCACGGCAATGCCGTAGGCCGACGCCAGATTGGTGGAGCTCTTGAAGCCGACCACCAGCCCCACGGTCGCCAGCATCAGCGTCCAGTTCACGGCAGGCACATACACCTGCCCCTGCTGGTGGGCCGACGTGTGTCGGATGTCGAGCCGCGGCGAGTATCCGAGCTGAATCGCCTGCTGCGTGAGCGAGAACGCGCCGGAGATCACCGCCTGCGAGGCAATGACGGCCGCCATGGCCGAGAGCAACACCAGCGGATAGAGCGCCCACGACGGCGCCAGGTAGAAGAACGGATGCTCACGCGTCTCGGGTTGCGACAGCATCAGCGCGCCCTGGCCCATGTAGTTCAGCACCAGCGACGGCAACACCAGCGCGAACCAGGCGATGCGAATGGGCTTGCGGCCGAAGTGGCCCATGTCGGCATAGAGCGCCTCGGCGCCGGTGACCGACAGAAACACCGCGCCCAGCGTCAGGAACGAGGCCCATCCGTGATCGCGGAGGAACCGCAGACCATGCAGTGGGTTGACCGACCCGAGCACGCTCGGGTGCGTCAGCACGTGGGGGATGCCCAGCGCCGCGATCGTCACAAACCAGACGATCATGATCGGCCCGAACACCTTGCCGATACCTTCGGTGCCGTGCCGCTGTGCAAAGAACACCAGCACGAGAATGGTGACGGTGATCGGCACCACGAACGGCTCGAACACGGCGGTGGCGGCGCCCAGGCCTTCCACCGCGCTCAATACCGAGATGGCCGGCGTGATCATGCCGTCGCCATACAACAGCGCGGCGCCGACCAGCCCCGCCGCAACCAGGCCGGGATGGACCTTCTTCCCGTTGCGCGTGCGCACCAGCGCCACGAGCGCGAGAATGCCGCCTTCCCCGCCGTTGTCGGCGCGCATCACGAACAGCAGGTAATTCAGCGTGACCGTGACGATGAGCGACCAGACGATGAGCGAGAGGACGCCGAGCACGTTATCGAGCGTCACGGGGATCGCGTGGGTGCCGGCGAAGCACTCGCGAAGGGAATACAGCGGGCTGGTGCCAATATCACCGTAGACGACGCCGAGAGCGGCGAGGGTCAGGACGGCGACGCGGGATTGTGCGGAAGAGTGGCTCAACGCAACGTCGACGGCAGCACGCTATTGTTCGAAGCGAACCTGGATGCGGAACTGCCGATACTCCGAATTGTAGAACGTCCTGAATGCCGGCGAATCGACGTTCGCCTGGACGTCCTGCGGCAGGAACGAGCTGAGCGCATTGTCAGCACGCACCCCCACCCAGGGCCGCATGTTCCCGATCTTGAGCCGGTGTTCGAGACCCAGATCGGTCCGGACATAGTGGGGAAACCGCTCGCGGTTCCTTGGGCCGACGAAATCGAGCGCCGCATTCACGACAGAGTATGGCAGACCTGTGCGCCAGTCGAGGGTCCCGACCACGAGCCAGTTGCGGATCGGCATCGCCCGTCCGCGCATCAGGAACCGGTGCGGCACGTTCGTCCGTGATGGCGCGTACTCGTTGACGCCCACCACCGGCCAGAGGACGTTGTCGTAGAACACGGTAAAGGCATTAAGGTCGGCCAGCCCACGCGAATAGACGTACGACGCGTTGAGGTCGACGCCGGGCCCGCCGGTGAAGTGCACGCCGGCTTCCACCTCGCTGTAGACCGAACGGCCGTCGCTCGAGAGTACCAGCGCGGATCCGGCGGCGGTCGTCTCCGCCTGCACCAGCAGTTCGTTCGATCCCTCGCGGTCAATCACACCGACGTGGGTGGACCACTGGGCGTTGAAGCGGTGATCGACCGACACGTCCCAGGTGACGCTACGCGAGGTCTCGAGGTCCGGCAGCGTCACATGCGGGAAGCGCACGCTCGGGCCGAGCGGTGTCGTGCCATCAGTGGCATACCGCGTGTCGAGCGCGCTTTCATAGTCGTCGAAGGCGCCGGCTGCCGACGGCGTCCGCTCATAAAAAATGCCGTAGCCGCCGCGAATCACGGAGGTCCCGGCGGGGTTCAACAGTACGGCCGCACCCACACGAGGCGTCACGTTCAACCGGTTGATGACACCGTCACGATCGAGTCGCACACCGAGCTCGAGATAGAGGCGATCGTTCGGCTGAATTCGATCCTGAGCAAATAGTGCCAGGTCGGTACTGGGTACCCGTTGCGTCGTCGAGAGCGGAGAGAACTCGAGCCGGCGCGCCAGGCTGCCGTCTGACCGGCGGATGAACACCGGACGACTCGCGCTCTCGCTGGTATAGCGACTGTGGAGCACGTCAATCCCGGCTTTGTAGATCTGCAGGGAGCGGCCGCGCAGCCGGGTGCCGGACACCGTTTCAATGAACTGGTAGGTGTTCGCGTCGCGGCGCTGTCGATTGAAGAAATTCCCGAGTGTGGTTTCCGGCAGCAGGTCCATCGGTGCCGACCCCCGAGGTGTCACGTCAGTGTTGTAGTGATGCACCTCGGCGGTCGTCTCAGTGAACAGCGTGTCGCTCCACAGCGACCGTTCAGTCACCGACCCGGTGGTCACGTTGCCCGCCATGTTCACGCTCGCGTCAGGCGGCGTGAACGTGCCGAGCGTTGCCTGTGAGGCGCTTGACGGAAACAGCCCGACGGCTCCGATCAACAGGTGCCGCGGCGTCACGTTGGCGTCGACCCTCGTGAACGAGCTGAAACGATGCGATGTCTTCAGCTCGGTCTGCACGCGGCTCGGCACGTCGTTGGTGCGGTAGCGATACTGCACGGCTTGCTGAAGAAACACCTTGTCCTTCACGACGGGGCCGCCGGCTTCGAAGCGCGGCGACAGCGCCGAGATGCCGACGATACTGAACGGCTGGCCGCGCCTGGTGCGGAATGAGGGCTCGAGCTTGTTCAGCCGCATGCGCCAGACCTCGGTGGCGCGCCGGGTCTGAATCAGCACCAGACCCGACGAGAAGCGTCCGTACTCCACCGCATAAGGATTCGGCAAAACCGTCACCTTGTCGATCGCGTCGTCCGGTAAGCTGACCTGTGAAAGTCCCGTTGCCGGGTCGACGAACGCTCCCGGTCCCAACTGGACGGTGGCCTGACTCGGGCGGCCTCCCTTGATGCTGACCCCGCCAGGGACTTCGATCACGCTCACAAGGAGGCGTAACGCGGACTGCAGGCCTCCGTTGCCGCCAAGCTCTTCGAGCTGGCGACTCGTCAGCCCTTCTGAGGCCGTGAGCGTGCCGGTGCTCGGCACGACAGCGACCGCGGCCACCACATCGACCGTTTCCGCCACGCCCGCAATGCGAAGGTCGAGACTCGCCTCTGCGCGCCGTCCAGCAGCCACCGTGACACCAACCGTCAGGCTCTCGAACCCCTGCGCGGCGACGACGAGCGAGTACTGCCCCGGCGTGACCGCAGCGATGACGAACTGCCCGTCGTCTGTGGACACAGCCGACGACACCTCTCCGGACGCCGTCATCACCGACACCGAGACGCCCCCAAGTGGAACAGTCCTGTCTTGCGTGGTGACAACGCCGTGAATCGAACCGGTCGAGAGTTCCGACTGTGCCGAAGAAGGTGCCTGTGCCGCAGCACGGGGAAACGGCGCGAGGAATATGAGGACGAGCAGGATCAGCAGGCGATACATCCACCCACCTGCGCTCACGCGCCGACGGCTTCGGCGCGCCTCGCCGCGGCGGCAGCGAGCAGACGCTCCGCTGCCAGACGATCGGCCGGTGTATCGACGTCCATCCATTCGACGCCGTCGACATCCACCGCGCCGAGTGCCCCGTCGATGACGAGTTGCCGCATGCCTGACGACACCGAGCGCGGTTCATTCGCAGGGGCGCGGCGCAAGGCGCCGTAGACCGCGTGCGTCAGCACGAAGCATCCCGCATCGATCGCATCCCACTCGACGAGGCCTTTGCCGATGGCGGTCACCATCGATCCACGCAGCTGCACTTTCGTCGCGTCGTCGAGATCGAGGTTGACCGGCGCCCGATCGACCAACACCCGACCCGCCTCACCTATACCGAAAGGACGAGCCGCAAGGTTGGCGAGGGTCGGTTCTGCAAACAGATGATCGACCATCTGCAGAAAGAATCTGGGATGAGTGACCGGCTCGGACGCCAGCAGCGAGACGCCGTTCGGCATCGACGGATCGGGCGTGGTGACGAACGTAATCGCGAGCGGGTGCCGAAGTGCCTCAATCGCCGCTCGGACGCGATTGGCCTCGTGCCCGATGACGATAACGGCCTCGGTACACCCGGCCGCGCGCGCATGATCGAGCGCGTGAAGCACGAGGGGCACACCGCCAACAGCCATCAGCGGCTTCGGCACGGCACCGTGCGTCGCGAGCCGAGTCCCCGTGCCGGCGGCGAGAATCACCGTCTGTGTGACGGCGTCGATGCGTGTCATTACGGCCATCTTAATACGTGGTCACACGCGTCGCATCCGTGTTACATTCGACCCCTCTGAGTTATACGCCTGATCCCGCACGCGGCGGCACCGCGCCGGGTGCGCACTCCTCAGCTGCACCCGCGGATCGGTTCGAGCGTGAAACGATTGAGATCGTGAAGCGCCTGAGCCGGGGCTCCGTTGAGATCTCCACACGCATCGAGCTCATGGCAGACCTCGGATTCGATTCACTCCAAGTGCTCGAACTCGTTGGAGAACTCGAGGATCACTTCAACATCGCCGTCCCGCTGAACACGCTCACGCACATACGCACGGTCGGCGAGATCGCGGCTGAGGTGCGGAGAATTGTGACCGAAGTACGACCAGCCCAACCGTGACCAACGCCCGCACTCTCCCCTCAGCACTGGCGGCCGCAGCACGAAGCACGGCCGGCCTCACGATCATCCAGCACGCTGGTCGCGCCGTGGCGCTGTCGTACCCGGAACTGT